>JAHFUF010000838.1 GCA_023265235.1 Blastocatellia bacterium | reverse complement strand
AATGAGTTTAGAGAAGACCTACTTTATCGTCTTAATGTTATCACAATAAAACTACCTCCTCTTAGAGAAAGAAAAGACGACATCCCATTACTAGTACAACATATGATTGATGATCTAGCTCGTAAGCATAACCGTCCAACACGATTTATTGGCTCAGAAGCACTTAATACTCTGCTTTCTCATAGCTGGCCAGGTAACGTAAGAGAACTCCGAAATGTAATTGAGCGAGCAGTAATTATTTGCGATAAAGAGCAAATTGAAAAACGCCATTTACCTCCCCATTTAATGGAACGAGAACCACAATATCCCAAAGATGTTCTGTCAATTCCTGTAGGAATCCCTTTAGAAGAAGTGGAAAGACAAGTTATCTTAAACACCCTAGTAAAGACTGATAATAATAAAACTCGTGCAGCAGAAATTTTGCAAATTAGCTTAAAGACCTTGCATAACAAATTAAAAGCTTATCGTGAAGCTGATGATAGACTAGATTAAATTTACTATCTATGGCCTTAAAAAAAGTCGTGTCTCGTCAATTACAACTAATCACATTATTAGTCGCCACTGTAGCCGGAATAACAGTTTTACTAAACCTCACCTATATCATTGATGCGCATATTGAAGAGGTTGAGACTAAAATTATTCTGCAAAAAGAAGATATTTCTGATGTTATAGAAGCTGCAATTAAAAGAGATAAGGAAAAGCCTTTTACATCTATTATTGCCTCTGATCCCAACCTACAAGCATCATTACAAAATTCTTTAGACAAACTACCTGTAGTTAAATACATTATTATTATGAATGAAGACGACAAGCCTTTAACAGCAGTCTCTCTAGATCAAGCACCAAAGCTTAACTTTTCTGATTCTGGCCTACAAACCTTAAAAGAAAGCAACCGTTTTATTCAACTACTTACATTACTTTGGGGTAACACTACCTACAATCAGTCATTTTTTATTAATCTAGGCCGTAATGAGACTGGTCATAGTTATGGTGTAAAATTGCGATTTGGTGTAGCAACATCTAAACTACGTGGGTTGCTCTCAGATGCTTTACTAGCCAATTTAATTCTTTTTGTTACTAGTATTTTTGCTTCACTAGTAATTTCTTTCCGCTCAGCAGACTTAATTACTAGACCTATGGACGCTTTGTCTAGACAGTTAGAAGAACTTGAAAAAGGCAATTTAAGCATTTATGAAGAAAACTCTATTTCTAAAACTATGCCTAAAAGCCTACAGCTTAAGTTACAACTACTAGGCACTAGAATAGCTGGTGAGCGTACTGAACTAGAAGTCACTAAAGGTCAATTAACTCAAATCATTGGTAAAATCGAAGAGCGTCTTTTAATGCTTAATCCTGATAAACAAGCAGTACTGATGAGTCCTAAAGTTGACCATCTATTAGGAGTAGCAGGTATTAACCTTGTTGGTGCAAAACTTGCAGATCGCTTAGGGTCTTCTCACCCTTTAATAGAGCTTGTTGATCGTGTTGATCAATCACATGCGTCTGTAGAAAATGTCATGCTTATTAAACAAATTGGAGAGCAACCAAGACAAATTTTAGCTTCTGTACAATATATTGAAGATAAATCTGGCCCAATTGGAATTTTAATTAGCTTGCGTGATTTTGATTCTTTTCGACAATTTCAATCACAACTTGATTATTCAGACAAATTAGCAGCGTTAGGTAGAATCACATCTGGTGTTGCCCATGAAGTAAAAAACCCGCTTAATGCTATGGTTATTCATCTAGAAATTTTACGAGCAAAACTAACCCAACCTAACGCAGATATTACTCCACAATTAGACATACTTAGTTCTGAAATTAAACGTCTAGACCGTGTAGTCCAAACATTTCTTAATTTTACTCGACCATTAAAGGTCAATTTGGTACCAATTGATCTAAATGATCTAGTCCATCAAGTCACACGCCTAGCAGCAGCCGAAGCCGCCACTAATAAAGTTGATATCCTAGAAGAGCTTAGCCCAGAATTCTTACGTGTTAACGGTGACGCAGATTTATTAAAACAAGCTTTCTTAAACATCATTATTAACGGCTGTCAATCAATGCCTAGGGGGGGGCCACTGACTATTAAAACTAAGCGTATTAGTAGTTATGCAGTGCTTTCAGTCTCTGATCGTGGAATGGGTATTCCTCAACAAGTGCGCGAGAAAATCTTTCAGCTCTATTACACAACAAAACCTAATGGAAATGGCATAGGTTTAGCACATGCATTTCGTACTATTCAACTTCATAATGGACGTGTTGAGTTTGATTCTGACACAGATATTGGCACTACTTTTAAGATTTCTCTTCCTGAAGTATAGAAATTTTCTCTCATAACAAACATAGCCAAAAATTGATCGCTTAAGAATGCTGTAAAATTAAACTTAGTCTTAAATAAGTACTAAGTTTTCATTTTCCTCCCTAAATAAAATAATAAAACCAAATTTTACTATTGCTCTTATACCATCAAGCAACATATTATGTGAAAGATGGAGGTAA
>JAHFUF010000837.1 GCA_023265235.1 Blastocatellia bacterium | reverse complement strand
AGAAGTAAAAACTGGAGATGGGATTTATGGACTAAGACGCGCTTTGGTGCTAGCAGGCTCAGAAACCCAATTAATGAGCTTATGGCCAATTAGTGATAATGGTACTAAAGAACTGATGCTTGATTATTACTCTCGCTTACAAAAAGGTGAAGGTCGTTCTGATGCTCTTCGTCAAACTCAACTTTCGCTACTTAAGAGCAAGACTCGTCAACATCCTTACTTTTGGGCTAGTTTTATTCAATCTGGCGAATGGGCTAATTTAGATGGTAGGAGGTAAAAAATGTCACAAAAATATCGCACTGATCACGACAGAATTTTTAAGGAATTACTCTCAGTTTTCTTAACAGAAAGAACGAATAAAGCGTTAGATGGAATCCTTAAATCTCCTGATTGGAGATTTAAGGATAAAAGGACTGAGTTAGCTGAAGCTTTGTTTAACTTCACAAAGCTTGAAGATTTGACTAATTGGCTAGAGTCTAATAAGGTTTCTTAACTAAAAATTAGCTAATCAGAGCTTAAGGTTATTTTAGAAAAATGAAATTATCAGACATTGCATCTCAATTAAACTGTATTTTAGAAGGTGATAGTAATTTAGAAATCTTAGGAGTTGCGGGGCTGGATGAAGCTGAAAGCGACCAGTTAGCATTTTTGTCTAACCCTAAATATACCTCTAAACTAGCTATCACTAAAGCATCTGCCGTGATTGTCGCTAAAGATTTTTCTTCACCTACTAGTCTAACCTTACTACGTCATACCAACCCTTATTTAACTTTTGCTCGTGCAATAGAGCTTTTTTACAGCCCTCCTAGCCTTGCTAATGAAATTCACCCTAGTGCAGTAGTTTCCCCTCTAGCAAAACTAGGCAAAGGTGTTCGTATTGCTGCAAATAGTGTGATTAGTGATGGTGTTGAACTTGGCGATAATGTAGTAGTTTATCCTAATTGTACTATTTATCCTCATGCTAAAATTGGCACAAATAGCATAATTCATTCTAATTGTGTTGTACGTGAATATGTAGAAATAGGCTCTCGTTGCGTTTTACAAAATGGTGTAATAGTTGGTGCAGATGGTTTTGGGTATGCAAAAAAAGATGATGGCAGTTGGTATAAAATCGTTCAATCTGGCATTGTAGTACTAGAAGACGATGTAGAAATTGGCGCAAACTCAGCAATTGACCGTGCCACTATTGGAGAAACCCGTATTAAACGCGGGGCTAAATTAGATAATTTGGTAATGGTAGGCCATGCCTCAGTAATAGGTGAAAACACTTTACTTTGTGGTCAAGTAGGTTTAGCAGGTAGCAGTAAAGTTGGGCGTAATGTCACCCTAGCAGGGCAAGTTGGGGTTGCTGGTCACCTAACAATTGGTGATAATGTGGTGGCAACGGCTCAAACAGGTATTCCAAATTCCGTTGAAGCCAATCAAGTTATTTCTGGTTATCCTGCGATTGAAAACCGATCTTGGTTAAAATCTGCTGCGATTTTTAATCGACTACCAGACCTACAAAAAACTCTAAGAGAACTGCAACGACGTGTTGCAGAAATAGAAAGACTATTTAAGAAAGATTAATTGTTCTTTTACAACTCAGAACAGAGAGCAAATGTCCGGGAAGTGTGGTGAAAGTCCACTGCTGCCCTCGCAACTGTAAATAGCTACGAAATCCATCTCTAGGCCACTGTCCAAATTAGGATGGGAAGGCATGCGAAAGTAGGTTAAAGCTAATTAAGCCAGGAGACCGTTTTGTTTTCTCTTCTACACCCAATCTTTCGAAGGGAAAGAGAAAGGAACTTATGAACTATTCCCGTCTATATACATTTCTCCCAGGGCTAAAGCCCTCGGCTACAAATATGTCGCCACTCCGTGGCTTCAGATTTAAGATTTTTACAATCCTAATTATTATCTTGTTTAGTTTTATTTCTGTCCTAGCTGCGGCTAGTGAAATTACTGGTACTATTAAAGATGAATCTGGTCAACTAGTTCGTGGTGTTACAGTAGTACTTATTACCCGTGATGGTCGGCAAATGTCTACTATTACAGGCGAAGATGGCCGTTTTAATTTTCCTAACTTAAAAACAGATAGCTATTTTATTAAAGCTACTGCATCAGGATTTCGCAATGCTATTAGTTCAGAAATTAACTTAGCAAACAATGAAAACAAAGACTTAGAGCTAACTCTAAGTATCTATGGTGTTAATGAGGAGGTTGTTGTTACGGCTGAAAATAGCTCTCAGCTAGTTGACCAGACTTCCAAATCACTTTCTACTGTTAGCCAAGATGAAATAAGCTCTCGCCAAGAATATACCCTAGCTGAAACCCTAAGCACTCTACCAGGAGTTAGACAAAGAAGCTTTGGCGGCCCTGGGGCACTGACATCTATTAGGCTACGTGGGCTTGGCAACGAAAACACTTCTATTTTAATTGATGGACTAAGATTTCGTGATGCTGGTGACATTCGCGGCTCAGCACAAGCACTAGAAGATTCATTATTTAACGACAATGTGCAAAGAGT
>JAHFUF010000205.1 GCA_023265235.1 Blastocatellia bacterium | reverse complement strand
TCGTACTTGACCAACACCGCTAAGTGATTCAATAGATTGCTTAATTTTTTTGTCTGCAATTTCTGTTATTTCTCTAGCACTACGTTTAGCAGAAATAGCAATAGACATTACTGGAACAGCATCAGGGTCAAGTTTTTCTGTTATTGGCGGGTCAATGTCTTTAGGCAAGTCTCCTAGAACTCCATTAACTTTGTCTCTAACATCTTGAGCCGCCTGATCTATGTTTCGTTCCAATACAAAAGTAATAAATACTTGTGACACCCCTTCAGTCGACACAGAACGTAGTTCATCTATTCCAGGTAAAGGGTTAACAGCTTCTTCAATTTTTTTAGTAATTTCTGTTTCTATTTCCTCAGGAGAAGAGCCACGTAGAGTAGTAGTCACAGTAATAGTAGGAAAGTCTACTTTGGGAAATAGGTCTACTCCAAGGATATTGTAAGCATAAGCACCAATAAAAGTAAGCGCGACTATTAACATAGTGGCAAATACTGGACGCTCAATACAAAGCTCAGCTAATTTTTGCATAAAACTTCCTTTAGTTTATTTCGCTTGTGGGTTTACTGGGCTACCATCAGCAAGTTTATCTAAACTGCTTGTAATTACTATTTCACCAGGTTTAACGCCCGTTAACACTTCTATTAAATCGCCATCTTTTTGCCCTAAAGACACTTCTCGCGACTGTGATTTACCATCAACTAATACATAAATCTTCTTAAGTCCTACAGTAGTGATAACGGCTTTTTCTGGCACCATTAAAGCGGTTTTTGTTGTATCAAAACTTAATTTTGTACGGGCAAACATACCAGGTTTAAGTTGCAGGTTAGGGTTAGCAATAGTGGCTTCTATGGTTAATGAACGGGAGCTTTTATCTAGTGCAGGGCTAAAACGATTTATAGTGCCTTGAAATGTTTTATCTGCAAGGCTATCTACTTGAAAACCAATGGTTTCTCCAGCTTTAACCTTTTGGATGTATTGTTCTGGGACGTTGGTGCGTAGGCGCAAAGGATTAGTTTGAATAATGCGAGCAACTGGTTGACCTTTTTTAACATATTCTCCGGCTGAGACTAGCCGTTCTTTAATAGAACCACTAATAGGAGCATAAATAACAGCATCTTCAAGCTGTTTTTGTGCTAGGTGAAGGCTAGCAGACGCTTGAGTAATATTAGTGCGATATGCTTCTACTTGTGCTATAGAAACCTCCCAGCGTGCGCGGGTCTGATCATATAGTGATCTTGTCCTATCATATTCTTGGCGAGAAATAACACCATCTTGAAAGAGTTTTTCTGTGCGCTCAAAGTCGAGTTTTGCTTTTTCTAGCGCGGCATAAGCATCACGTACATTAGGGTGTTGATCATTAGTTCCTGAAGGGCTACCAGCTTGGCCTAAAGCTACTTCGGCTGACTTAAGAATTGCTTGGGCTTGGTCAACTCGCCAAGAAAACTCACGCTCGTCTAAGGAAAAAAGTTTGTCTCCTTTTTTTATATAACTACCTAGGTCGATATACATTTCTGAAATTTTGCCATCTATTTCACTGCTAACAATAACCTCTTCTTGTCCTTCTAATGTACCTGTAAGTTCTAGACTGCTAGACAGATTACGCTCGATTGTTGGCGCAGTAGATACATCTAGAACCGTTGGTAAAGCTGCTGTTTGATTAGTGCTAGTGTCTGCTTGAGCAGGGGTTTGTGAACGTTGGCAAGCAGATAAGATTAAAGAGATAATCATTGTTAAAATTAAGAGTTTTTTCATTGCTATTCCTCGAACTTAGGAAAATCTTGGTTTTTTGAAACCCCAAAAAGAAAAATATTAGTAATTTCTTTGGCTGCTTCCCAAGATGAAACCATTTGTTTATCATTTTCTTGAAATAAGTCTCGTCCTAAAGCCCACTGCATTACTAGGCTAAAGAAAAACCTAGCCGCAAGCACTGGATCAATAGAGCGAAAATCACCATCAGCAATACGTTGTTTTATATAAATAACGGCAGGTTCTCGAACTTGTCTTGCAGTAGTTTCAACAAAGTCTTTTGCTAGCTGATGCTTTTCTAATGCGCTATAAAAAATTAGCCTTAATAAATCAGTATCCTTGTGTATAACTTCTAAGATTTGCGCTGCCAAAGTAACAAAAACTTCACGATCATCTTTTTTTAACATTAATTCTTCGCACTTTAGCCAAAGAGGTTGCATTAATTCAGTAGTCTTATTATCCAAAATTGCTGAGTAAAGAGCTTGTTTACTAGGAAAATGACGAAAGATTATCGCTTCACTTACTCCTACTTGCTCAGCAATTTCTTTGGTAGTTGTTCCATTAAACCCTTTTTGAGAAAAGATTTGTGAAGCAATTAATAAAATTTGCTCACGACGATCTTCTTTACAGACTCGTTTTTTGTATTTTACTTTTTCTTGATCGTGTGTTTCTGTTGTTGACATTCTCTTCCTTATGTAAGTAAGTGTTTACTAACATTAACATGGTTGTTTATAAATTGGCAATTGATGATCTAATTTTAATTCTTAGTTGTGCTGGGAACGTCTGATAATAGTATAGTATTTTAATGCTAGGTAATAATTAAATAGCTGGCTTTTGGTTTTATTGGTGGAAATAGCAAAGAAAAACAAATAAAATCTCAATACTCCCCAGAAAAAATATTAACCAAAATATTAATCAATTAAAAACTTATACCACTATGTTTTAGGACTTAAGGAAAACTATGTTTAGGAATACACAACAAATTAGAAATATTTTACTCATTATTTTATTTTTCTTTTTATTAACTGCGAATAAAAATAATGTTTTAGCCCAGTCAGCAGGTTCGACTAGTGCGGCTATTGCGGGTCGAATAACTGATCAACAAAAGTCAGTGGTTAACTCTGCCACCATTACAGTAATTAATGTTGATACTAATTTTTCTAGAGAAATTGTAGTTGGTGATGATGGGGCTTTTTCTTTTAACCAACTATTTCCAGGCAATTATAAATTAACCATTCAAGCAGATGGCTTTACTACTCAGATGGTTTCTGTAAACGCTATACTCGGTACTACTACTTTAGTGCCTATAGAATTAAAAGTAGGACAAGCTAGTGATGTGATTGAGATTAGAGCAAATACTTTATTAGAAGGAAAAACCGAAGGTAGCACAAATGTTGAGCGTACTACTATTGCAAGCTTACCAATTAATCGACGTAATTTCTTAGCCTTTTCTACTACATCGGCTAGAGTAGTATCAGATGGTGCAGCTATTGGTGCTACTGCAACCTCAGGGCTTTCTTTTAATGGACAAAATGGACGATTTAACAATGTTACTATTGATGGCCTAGATAATAATGATTCTGGGTCTGGTTCGGTTAGAGCGACTTTTAGCCAAGACGCAGTACAGGAGTTTCAAATTATTTCTGACAATTATTCTGCTGAGTTTGGCCGCGCCCTAGGAGGTGTTGTTAATATTGTTACTCGTGGTGGTAGCAATACTTATAATGGCAGCCTATTTTTCTTTAACCGTAATGATGACACAAGCGCGAAAGAGCCTTTTTCTGATACTAATCCCCCTTATCGACAGTACCAGTTTGGTGCTGTGCTAGGTGGGCCAATAAAGAAAGATAAAGCATTCTTTTTTACTTCTTTTGAACGCCTAACTATTAAACAAAACACAATTGTTACTATTAGTGACACAATTGTTGCTGCTGCGCGTCGACAAGGGTTTGTAAATGTTCAGAATGGCCCTGCTCCTTTTTCTATTGGAACAACAACCTTACTTGCTAGGCTTGATTTCCGGTTAAACCCACAAAACAATATGTTTGTGCGTTATAACGGGGGGTTTTCTTTTAATTCTGGTTTTGATACTTTTGGAGGATTAATAGATTATACTAATAGCGGAAGACAGGCTTTAGATGATAACACTGTTGTTGTTAGTAATACTTATCTTAATTCGGGACTAAATTTAGTTAACGAAACACGATTTCTATTTACTAAAAGGCTACAAGATGATTTTCCTACTGATCCAGGGCCTCAAGTTCGTATTACCACAGGCGATGGAGTTAACACTTTTGGACGGAGTTCGTTTTTGCCTCAACCACGAGATCAAAGATTTTATCAAATAGTTGACAATGTTTCGCTTACTCGTGGGCGACATCAATTTAAGTTTGGAGGAGATATTTTTATTACTGCTCCACCAGAAGGTAAGTCTGCCTTACCCTTTGTTCCTGGAGGCTTAGCAGTTTTTGGCCCTTTAAATTTTACTGCTTTAACAGGTATTCCTAATCTACCTAGCTTTACTGGCCTAGAGACTTTTGACCCTAGTTCACGCTCACCTGTTCAACAAGCTTTTTTACTACAATTAGCTACTTTATTGCCAAGGCTTGCACCAGGATTTCCAGCAAATCAACCTCTAGATAAACTTTCTCTTCCTTCAGGTTATACACAAGGGTTTGGTAATCCTAATGTTGTTGTGCCAGCCAAGTTTTTTGCTTTCTTTGCTCAAGATGATGTTAGGATAAAGTCTAACTTATTGATTAAAGCTGGGGTTAGGTATGACTTAAATCGCTCCCGTTTTGTTCCTAATAATAATGGTAATTTCGCTCCTAGGCTGGCTTTTTCTTTCAATCCTACAAAATTACCTAATTTGAGAATTCGTGGATCTTATGGATTGTTTTATGCTGTGCCTGTTACAGGAGTAGCTGTTAGTGTTAACTTACTTAGTAGTGGACGAGTTAAAGTTCCAGTTATTCCTTTTCCTTTTTCTATCCTTCCATTTGCTTTACCAGGACATAAATTCCCAGATTCTTTCACATTGCCAACAGGGACTTCATTTGTTCCACAATTTAGTCAAATTACTAAATATGAGCCTAATTTACGTAATAGCTACACCCAGCAAATAAACTTTGGCGGAACTTATGTTTTAAGAAATCAAATTGCTTTTTCTTTGGACTATGATTTTGTCAGAGGAATAAAATTATTCTCAACTCGCAATATAAACCCTGTGGTACGTCCTGTTAATAGCACAACTCAAAGCTTGCTTAATGGCCGAGTTGATCCTACTCAAGGAGACATTCAGCAGTTTGAATCAGCCTTTGATAGTTATTTTCATGCTTTTACAATTTCAGCTACCAAGCGGTTTGATAATCGTTTTAGTTTCCTGACTAGTTATACTTTTTCTAAGCTAATCGATAACGTATTAGATTTTGGTACTTTATCTCGCGAAGTAGTAGACTCACTTAATATTAGTAATGAAAGAGGATTAGGTGGAATTGATTCTCGTAGTCGGTTTGTTTTCTCAGGGGTTTGGGATATTAGTTATACTAAAAATCCTTTTCTTACAGGGTTTCAACTTTCTAGTATTGTTAATTTAACTTCTGGTAAACCTTATAACTTACTAGCAGGAGTAGATGTTAATCGTAATTTTGATAACCCTCCTGGAGATCGTCCACTGCAAGGGGGCACAAGCATTGGGCGTAATACTGGTATTACACCAGGTTTTGCTAATGTAGACCTGCGTTTAACACGTACTGTTAGCTTTAAGGAAAAGTACAAGCTAGAAGGTTATATTGAGACATTTAATTTGTTTAACCGAGTCAATATAGACCCTAGTACTGTCGCACGAGTGTTTTTGCCAGACGCCCAAGGACAGTTTAACCTACCACCTAAAGAGGGTGGGCGGTTTACTGTTACTCCAGACCGTTTTCGGGGTGCTTTTGCTCCTCGTCAAATTCAGTTTGGTTTTCGTTTAGGCTTTTAGATGAGGGCTGAAAATTAAAAGTAAAAAATATGTTAAAGACTATTAAAGAGTTAGCAGCACTTGCTGAAGGTACAATTGTTGGAAATGAAACTCTAGTTCTTTCTGGGGTTGCTAGTCTAGAAAATGCTAAAACAGGAGATATTATTTTTGTTGAAAGCGAAAAGTTTCTTACTAGAGCGTTGGAAAGTGCTGCCTCAGCAATAGTTTTATCAAAAAAGATTAGCTTAAGTGAGGTTAGTGAAAAGGCACTCATCCTAGTAGATTATCCTAAGCTTGCTTTTGCTAAAATTGTTAGAGAATTTTTTCCTATAATTAAACCTCCTGCTACAATTCATCCTACAGCAATAACTGGAGAAAATGTTCAACTAGCTTTAGATATTGCTATTGGAGCATACTCGGTAATAGGAACAAACACCAAGATTGGCAAAAACTCGACAATTGGAATTAATTGTGTAATTGGTCAAGATGTAGAAATTGGTCAAGATTCTGTAATTCATTCTAATGTCACAGTTTATGATCGAGTGAAGGTTGGTAATCGTGTAATTATTCATTCTGGTACGGTTATTGGAAGCGATGGTTTTGGATATGTTTTTTACCAAGGCGAGTATCATAAATTTCCCCAAGTTGGGGATGTAATAATTGAAAATGATGTGGAAATTGGCAGTAATGTTTCTATTGATCGTGGTGCACTTGGTTCAACTATAATTGGCCAAGGGACTAAAATAGATAACCTAGTACAAATTGCTCATAATGTAAAAATAGGAAAAAATTGTGTTCTTGCCGCTCAAGTAGGTGTTTCAGGTAGTTCGGTTATTGAAGACAATGTAATAGTAGGTGGTCAAGTGGGAATTGCCGATCGTGTACGCCTAGAAGCAGGTTCAATCATTGGGGCACAAGCAGGTATTCCAACAGGTAAAATAATTCGTCGAGGATTAACAGTTTGGGGAACACCAGCACGGCCAATCGAGAATTTCAAACATATTTATGCACATACTCAAAGCCTTCCATCCCTTAAAGAACGAGTGATAAAAATAGAAAAACAACTTTCGCAACTTTTACAAATAGACAAAAAAAACAGGTGAGATTTCTCACCTGTTAAGTAGGAACTATTTTGTTTTAGAAGTAAACTTTGAAAAGAGCTTAGGCTTTGAGTGTCGCTGTTTTAGCTGTTATTGCGTCTTGGGCTTGTTGATTTGTTGCGTTACCAGCAGTGCCAACTTGGTTCTTAAGAGCGGTTTCTAGTTGACCAACAAGTCCTTTCAATTGCTCTAGTAATTTTGCAATGTCAGGTTCTTTGGTTGGGTCTGCTTCGTCAGCACCTTTTGCAGGCGTTGTCTCAGGAGCTTTACCTGTGCCAGGAGCTTTACCACCACCATCCGGCTTAGTCCCATCAGCTTTACCACCACCATCTGGCTTAGTCCCACCAGCTTGACCGCCTTTGAGAGATTCAAGTAATTTTGTCAGAAGTTCAATAATTTGACCTAACTGTCCCGCTAACTCTTTATTTTCATTTCCAGTTGCTGGAGGGGTAGTTCCAGTTGCTGGAGGGGTAGTTCCAGTTGCTGGAGGAGTAGTTCCAGTTGCTGGAGGAGTAGTTCCGGTTGCTGGAGGAGTATTACCACCTTTTTGTAAACTACCTAAAGCATCTTTTAGTAAACCAACTAATTCTTTGTTGCTGTTAGCTAATTCTTTGTTGCTGTCAGCTAGAGAACCAATAGCTTTAAGAGCACCTTCTAAAGTTTTGGTCAAGGCTTCGATTTGCTTGTCCTTAGACTTGCCAGCCTTATCGGGTTCACAAGTAGGATCAGGTTTGCAAGCTGGATCCGCACCCTTTGTTTTGTCCATATTATTCATTTTTTCCATACCCATTTTCATTTGTGGAGGGAATTTCATCATTGGAGCGCCATCATCAACAAAAGGACTAGAATCACAAGGTAGATGTGCAGGAGGATGACAATTAGGTGGTGTAGGTTCGCATTTGGGTGGTGTATGGCAGTTAATTTGAGGAAGATCATTATTTTGATTGCGAGGTGCGGCTCGTTGTGCTGGGCCACCGTTTGCGTCAAATGCACCATCTTTGTTTACTGAAATAGAAGCTCCGCCGCCGCTTAAAGTACCAGATTGTTGAGAGTTGTTGTTAGTGTTATTAGTTTGTAGATTGTTATTAGCTGCTTGAGTATTTTGAGCATCGTTAATAGAAGGGTTGTTAATAGA
>JAHFUF010000204.1 GCA_023265235.1 Blastocatellia bacterium | reverse complement strand
TTTGGCCTAGTCTGGTTTTTACTAGGGCACGCCGGGCAGCCTCGACTCGTTGTTCTAAAATATACCGCGCAGGTGTCATACCGAATTCGGATGCAAAAACACGAGCAAAATGACGTAAGCTCATAGCAGCTTGATTAGCTAAAGCTTCTATTGGTAGAGGTTGGGAAATATGCTCTAAAATCCAAGCAGGTAACTCACGTAAGCTATGGCGTTCAGGAGTGGCGGTTTTTAGAGTAACACTAAACTGGCTTTGTCCTCCTGGGCGACGTAAAAAAATCACCAAAGCACGAGCAATATTTAATGCCATTGCTCCTCCTAAGTCTTCTTCTACTAAATCTAGGGCTAAGTCCATTCCTGTAGTAACCCCTGCTGAAGTATAAATATTTCCATCTCGAACAAATATAGAGTTGCTATCTACTTGTATTTTAGGGTATTTAGCTAGCAGGTTTGTACAGTGCCACCAATGAGTTGTAGCACGGCGATTATCCAATAACTCAGCAGCAGCTAGAACAAACGCTCCTGTGCAGATAGAAGCTATTCGACGTATTTGTGCATTCATTTTTTGAAGCCATAACGCTACATCATCTGTGGGTTTGACTGTGAGACTCCCACTACCTCCTGTAACTATCAAAGTATCAATAGGCTCTAAACCAACCGATAAATCTGTTAAATCAGCTAATCGACCATTAACAGTAAGAGATAAGCCACAATCGCCTTGGACATTGGTTTCTGTTCCTGTAGTGATGGTTTCGACCTTATAAAAAGAATCTTTCCCTTGAGAGTTAAGCAAATAATTCGCGCTCTGAAATACACTTAAAGGGCCTACTAGGTCTAATTCCATAATTGGTTGAATAGCTAAAAATACTACTCGTCGTTGTATGTTAGTCATTTGTTTTGCTCCAATAATTTGCTCCAATAAGCTGATGCGGTTTTAGATTGGTTTGATAGGTTTTTAGTTTAACATAATTGAAAATTTAATGGCAGAAATTCTTGGATATATGTCATTTACGCCATTGTTTAATAATATTAAGATATTAAAATAAAATTACTGAGGTGAAAATATATTATGAATGATTTACTTGTGTGGTCATTAAGCAAAGCTCGTCAACAAACCTTAAATTTAGTAGCCGATTTAGATGATGAGCAAATGTTTCAACAATCTGTGTCTGGTGAAAATCACCCTGCTTGGACTTTAGGGCATTTGTTTTTGGGAGATTGTATGATTCTTTCAGTTCTTCAAGCTCCAAATGCTCCTCAAATGCCCAAAGGATGGTTGGAACTCTATGCTCCTGGAAATCCACCTAGCTCTGATAGAAACCTATATCACTCTAAAAAGCAATTGGTACAACAGTTAATAGAAACAGAAGAGATACGTAAGCAAGCAATTTTACAGTTAACTGATAAAGATCTAGCTAAACCAACACCTGATCCTCGTTTTGCTGTAGTTCAACCTACTCTTGGACATACGCTTCATTATTTGTTATTTCACGAAGGTAATCATGCAGGACAGTTGGCATCGTGGCGTAAAACCAGAAACTTGCCGTCAGGTAGTGGTGCTTTTGGGATTATTTAGTTATTGGATACAATTTTAGAGGGCGAACAGTTCGCCCCTACTTCATTTCTGCTAAACCTGTTTCTATGGTGACTAAGCTTTTATACCCTAATTCTCGGCGCGCTTTAGCATCATTAACTGTTACCTCTTCGCCCATTAGCTTTAAGGCTGTTCTAGTAAGTGTAGGGTCACCTTTTAGCTTAAAAATAATCCAGCTTATTTCAATTACAACAGCAAGTATTTGAGCTACAGATTTTGGGAGGCTTCTATTTGCTGGAGGTTCTAAGCCTTGTGTTTTAAGTAGGGCAGTGAAAAACTCTCTTACTTCAATAGGCTTACCATCTGTTAAGAAGTAAATCTCTCCACCTTTGCCATGTTTAGCCGCAAGAAACATTCCTTCACATACATTAGTGACATGACAAGTAGAAGTTAAATATTTGCCTTGATCTATCCAGCTAAATTGGCCTTTCTTTACAGACTCAACTAGTCTGGGCAGGAGTGTAGTATCATCTTTTCCCCATATAAACCTAGGTCTTACAACAGTAGTAATCATTTCAGTAGAATTTGCAGCTATTACTCTGTCTTCTGCTATACCTTTGGTTTTAGGGTAAACGCCTATTGGTTTTGCTGGTTTAGGTTGGGTTTCATCAACATTAATAATAGGTGGGCCACCAACTAAAACTGCTTCTGTCCCTACATGTATAAACCTAGGTACTTTAGCAGCGCGTGCTGCGGCTAAAACATTTTCTGTTCCTACTACATTATCTTGGTAGACATCTTTATAACGTCCCCAATCTCTAACATATGCTGCAGAATGGAAAACCACTTGAGAGTTAATCATTCCATTTTGCATTGCTTCTATGTCTTTTAAGTCGCCTGTAATTGGAGTTGCACCAAGGTTTTCTACGATCGCAGCAGCTTTTTTAGAACGAACTAGAGCATTAACTTTCCAACCTTGATTAACCAAAAATGTAATCATATTGCGGCCTAAAAAACCTGAACCGCCAGTAATAAAAGCTTGTGGCATAAATTATTTTTCACCTATTGGATTAGTAGAATTATTATCAGCTTTCTTTTAGTATAAACTATAAGAAAGTTAAAAAACTTTTTTTAGGTTTTGTAAATCATACTCTTAATAAGCTAAAAAAATCTAGTTTACTTATTGCCACTCTTTTAATCGTTCAATTAAAGTATAGCCTTTTGTGTTGTTGTAACTAAAATTTTTTGATATTCATCTAAAGACTATCTTAATTAGCTTATAGGGGCTTTAAAACAATAACTTAGGAGATTTTTATGGGAATAATATCTTGGCCAAAATTGCGTGTTTCTTTGTTTGCAGTTCTTGTTTACCAGTTAGTTTTGCCTATTGGTATAACTCAACCAACTAATCTGATAAATAATAAAATATTTTTACCAAAAACAGCTATTACTATTAATAATACTAGTAATACATTAGCAAAATTAGGATTAACAGAGCCAGACAAAGCAGCTAAATCACAAATAAGTGAAAATTATGGGAAACTACCTCTAAGGTTTGAAAAAAACACTGGCCAACTTAATGAAACTGTAGATTTTATTTCTCATAATAATAACTACACATTATTTTTATCTCCTACTAAAGCTACTTTTAGTTTTGAAAAAGAAAAAAATATTAATAATTTTGTTAACAAAACAAAAGTTAATAGAGAAACTACAAATGTAACTGCCATAGATGTGTTAACAATGGAGTTAATTGGAGCAAATGTTAATGCAAAAGCAATAGAAATAGACAAACTAGTAACTACAAGTAATTATTTTTTAAATAATAATGAAAAACAATGGCAAACTAATGTAGAAAACTTTGCTAAAGTGCAATATCAAAATATATACCCTGGAATTGATATTGCTTATTATGGAAATCAAAGACAACTTGAGTATGATTTAATTGTTTCTCCTTACACTAACCCTGATATTATTAATTTACAATTTTCAGAAGCCCAAAACTTAACTATAAATAATGAAGGAGATCTTGTTATTACAGTTAATGAACAAGAGTTTTATAAAAAGAAACCTTACGCTTATCAAGAGATTAATGGAGTAAAGCAATTAGTAACTACTAATTATATAGTTAAAGAAAATAATAAAATCTCTTTTGAATTGGGTAGTTATGATGTTAGTCAACAGTTAATTATAGACCCTGTAATTGGTTACTCAACTTATTTAGGTGGTACAGGTAGTGATTTTAGTAATGCAATTGCTATTGATACTACTGGAAATGCTTATATAGTTGGCTATACAGAATCCTTAAACTTTCCAACTAATAATCCACAGCAAAGAAGCATTAGTGGTAAAAATGATTTGTTTATTTCTAAATTAAATGCTACTGGAAGCAGTTTAGCTTTTTCTACTTATATAGGCGGAAGCGACGAAGATTTTGGTAATGCAATAGCTATTGACTCAAAAGGTAATGTTTATATTACAGGCTATACTTTTTCTAATAATTTTCCTGTTGCTAACCCTTTTCAATCAAAAAATGGTAACACTATAGCTAATACTGGTGGCGATGCATTTGTTGTGAAGCTCAACTCACAAGGTAATACGTTAGTATATGCCACTTATTTAGGCGGAATAGCTGATGATATGGCAACAAGTATTGCTGTTGATAGTCAAGATAGCGTTTATATTACAGGTTTTACAAATTCAGCTAATTTCCCTGTTGTAAATTCTGTACAAGCTAAAAGTAATGGGGGGTTTGATGCTTTTATAACAAAGCTAAATGCTACTGGTAATAGCATGGCTTATTCTAGTTATTTTGGTGGAAGTGATAATGATTTTGGAAATGCTATTACTATAGATAAAAGTAATAATGCTTATATTGTTGGTTTAACTGATTCTAGAAACCTTCCTATTGTCAACCCACAACAATCTATTCTTGGTGGAGATAGTGACGGGTTTATTGCAAAATTTGTTAGTACAGGTAATAGTCTTAGCTTTGCTACTTATTTTGGTGGTAGTAATTTTGATACAATTACTAGTGTTGCTGTTGATAGTACAAATAATATTTATGTAACAGGCGTAACAGGTTCAAAAGATTTTTCTATTATGAATCCAATTCAACAAACTAAAGCTGATAGTTTAGATTCTTTTATATCTAAACTCAATGCTGCTGGCAATAGTTTAATTTTTTCTACTTACTTAGGTGGTAGTGGTGATGAACAAGCTAATAGTATCGCACTAGATGATAAAAATAATGTGTATATAATGGGTGTTACTAGTTCAACTAACTTTCCTCTTGCTGATGCAACACAAAAAACTAATGGTGGTCAACAAGATGTGTTTATGACAAAAATAAATGCTACTGGTAATAGTTTGGTCTTTTCTACTTATTTAGGCGGTGCTGGTAATGATGTTGGCGCAAGTTTGGCTGTTGATAATAAAGGTAACGTATTTATGACAGGAATAACAAATTCTATGAATTTTCCAATGTCTAAACCGTTACAAGCTACTTGTGGTTGTGATCCAGTAAAAAAAATTAGTGATGGTTTTATTGCTGGTTTCTTTGAAGCTGCACCCCCAGCAATACCTGATTTCTCAATTTCACTTGCTCAACCGCAAGTTGCATTAGCACGAGGTAAACAAACAGATATAAATATAACTATTACTAGAACAGGAGGCTTTACTGGTAATGTTACAATTACTCCAGATATAGACAGAGCTAAAATATTAAAGTTAACTTTTACACCTACTAGTCAGTCAACTACAACTACTTCAACAACATTTTCATTAAAAGCAAAGAAAAAAGCATTAGTAGGAACTTCTCCAATAGTGTTTACAGCAAAAGATAGTAATGGTAAAGTGAAAACAGCAACATTAACATTGATAATTCAATAGTTATTTGTAAATTAATATAAAATAAATAATACTATCTAAATGTAAGGGCAGACACACAAGTCTGCTCTTTTTTTTTATGTGATATTTATGATTGAAAAAAGTAGACACATAAGCCTATCTTTACAATTAAATAAAAAAGTTAGTTGTAAATAATTATAATTTAATATAATATTGCCAAAGTATTTATTAATTATGAAAGGTGACTAAAATGGACGACAAACAAAACAATATATTTGAAATGTTAAAACGTGTAAACAATTTTGTTAGTTTACATAAAAATGCATTCTCTCCAAACTCCTTAGCTACAGAATTATTTAATATAATTAAGAAAACAGTTGAAGAGGTTACAAATTTAACTATTACACAAGCCTCTAATACTAGCTCTACTAAACAAGGTGTAACAAAAAAAGCTACGTTAAGAGAAAATTTACGACAAAGTATGGAAACTATTAGTTATACTGCACGAGGAATATCTGTTAGAGTACCAGGAGCAGATAATAAGTTTCGTATGCCAATAGGAAATAATGATAGTATATTATTAACTACTGCGCAGGTATTTGCTCGGGATGTAGTAGAATTTAAAAGTGACTTTGCTAAACGTGAATTAGAAAAAGTTTTTTTTGATGAGTTTAATGCAAATATAAAAGCATTTGAGCAAGCTACAAAAGATAAAAATGCTAGTAGGAATGCACAAGTAGCAACTAGGGCATCGATTAATCAAGCTATGGAGCAAGGAATAATGGCTTTTCGTGAAGTAGATGCAATTGTAAGAAATAAATTTCGTAATGAGTCAAATATTTTATCTCAATGGGCTACAGCTAGTCATGTTTTGCGACAAACACGTAGTAGTAAAAAGACAAAAACAAAAGCAGCTGAACAATCAAAAGAAAATAACGATAATAACTAATATTATTTGTTGTAAAATCAATTAGTTATTAACTATTTTTTTTATTTTCTGTGCATCGGATAATATGATTGTTGCAATCATCCAATGCTATACGCAATTGGCCGAGAGAAGGTACAGTAGACTTTAATGTTTCAATCGCAAGCTGTAATTGCATATCAAGTTTTGTTTGTTTAAGTTGCCGATTTGTATATTCATCTAAATCATGAAGTTGTTGTTCTAATGCTAATTGGAATGTTTCTAAATATTCAGCTAATGCAATAGCTTGTTCTTGTAATTGTTGACTTTGAGAGTAAAGAGTTTGAGAAGATAGTATAGTAGAAGTGTCTTTTACTCTAAGAGTGGTTTTGAAATTTGCTAATCCGCGTTGTTCTGAAGAAAGTTTTCGAGTGTCGCGCACTCCCATATCTGCAACATGGTCAAAAACAGAAATTACTTCAATATGAGAAATAAGTTCTTCTGGCGCAGGGTTAGCAATTAAGCCATTTCCATCAAAATGAGCTACTACTAGTGTTATATTATCTTCTCCACCACGATCTTTAGCGATGGTAATCATTTGATTACAGGCTTGTTCTAGGCTAGGGGTTTTTCTTAAGATAACTAACATTTCAGCAGAAGAAACTTTTTCTGATAATCCATCACTGCAAAGTAACAAAATATCTCCTGCTGCTAATTCTACGGCTGTTAGTGCAACTTTTACTTCTTGTTGGCCACCAATGGACTGCAAGATCATATTACGATGTTTACTAGATTTGGCTGCTTCTCTAGACATTAAACCTTGCTCAATCATTAATTCTAGCCAGCTTTGGTCAGTGGTAACTTGCTTAATTCTATCACCACGTAAAATATAAGCTCGCGAGTCTCCTACTTCAGCTATGTAGGCTTTGCTTCCTTCAACCAAAGCTACTGTTAATGTAGTAGCCATGCCTCTATATTGAATATGTTTTCGTCCTATATTCCAAATATGTTGATTAACTTGTTGGATAGCACGCATTAAGCGTTCTGATGAACCAATACCAGGAAAATGCAGAAATTCTTCTTTTAGTCCTGTAATCGCTAATTCTGAAGCTACTTCACCAGCAGCAGCCCCCCCTATACCATCAGCAACGGCTAATAATACGCGGTTATCATTTGTTAGTCGTGTTAAAGTTTCATTAGGTAACGGAGTAAATCCATCTACTAAATCTGCCATAAAAAAATTATCTTCGTTGTTTTGTCTAACACAACCAACATCAGTTTTTCCACACATTCTTACTTTAACTAATTGTTTTTCTGACAAGGTAATTTCTCCTATCCTAAATCATATAACTTATTAATTTAATTAATTTATAATCTTAGCGATTTCTTTTAATGTAATAAACCAGATTTGTTATTGCTGTTTTTAGAGCGAATATAGATATAGCTAAAAAAAATGCTGCCACAGGATAAATGGTAAACCCAACGCATACAACTAAGGAAAAAATGCAGCATAAAGTAAATAAAACCAGCTTAAATATTTCATAACTATCTAAGTTAGCATCAGAAATATTGACTTTTGTTAGCCAATCTCTAGGTCGAACTTCAGATATATCTTGTTTTTTAGCTTCTAATGATAAGTTGCTACAATGACTACAAATATTGGTTTCCAAGCTGATTTCTGT
>JAHFUF010000203.1 GCA_023265235.1 Blastocatellia bacterium | reverse complement strand
ATTTTCAGCTACAGTGTAGGTTGCAGCATCAAATTGTACTGCAGCAGCAGCAGCAACAACAGCATCATCGGTAATAGTAAGACTAAAACCACCGCCAAAATTACCAGAATCACCTCCAAGGTCATCAACAACATATAAGCTCCAAGTACCATTGGGGCTTTGACCATTAAAACCAGAAAGTGTGGCACCATAAGGTGCAGCAGGTGCTGGAGCAGCAAAAGTATCTCCTGCACCTATATTAGTAGGTTTAAATGTACCTGATACTAACTGAGCAGCATCAGGTAAAGACGCGGCAGCTGCATCATCAAGAGTCAAAGTTACATTAACAACATCTAAGGATGTGCCTACATCTGAGAGAACAATTACTTTTTGACCTGTTGGTGATACTAGTAATACATCTACGTCATCAGGAAAAGTATGATTAAAATTAGTTAGTGTTACAGTAACTTTAGTGGTTAGACCAGTAAAACCACTAACAACAATATTTGCTGGATATGGAGAAGCAATCCCAGAGGTTGAGCCAGGTGCACCAGCAGGAATATTTATCAGACCTGTGTTACTAAATGATGCTGTAGCATTGTTATTAAACCCTTCAACAGGGAAAAGATTTCGTTGGGTTTCAATATTATTATCAATAACTTGTGCTTCTGTAGAAGGTTCAACAGGTAAGTCTGGTTTTTGATAATTAGTATTTTTAGCTTTATTAGCTTTTGACTCTTTTTGTTTTAATGTATCAGCACTAGTAGTTGTCAACAGGTTCTTATCTAATGAAAGAAAAGCTGTTGGATAAAGCAACATAGCTAAAGCAATAAAAGTTGAGGCAAACACAGTCAATCGCCAGGGCAATTTAGTTTTCATATAGTCAAGGTCTCCTAAGTTTAGTTGTTCGCAATAAGACATGTTAATCAAATAGATCGTCAGGTTTAGCATCTAGCTAAATAAAATTGTTAAATGATTGTCTTAAATGATTGTCTTAAAATAAAAATAGAAGCACATAGTCCTACCTAGATTAAATTCCAGGTTTTTAATTTTTTTACTTTACTTTTTAAGATTAAAATAAATTGAGCTAATAAAGTTTAATGTTATTTTCTTTTTTAGCAACAAATATTCCTAAAAAGCAGGATAATTTTTATCGTTTAAAATCGTTATTTGCTTTAGCTTTCTCTACTGCAATTAACTGACCCGTCATTCAAAGCAAAAGCTTGATCGTGTGTTAATTTCGCGATATAGTTAGCCCTTCTCCCGCAATTGAAAATAAGGAGTTCCTTCCTATGACATCAGTAGCGACCTCTAAGCGTATGGTGCAGGGTGGTGAGTTTCTCATCACTGATGCAAACCCTAATTCTATTTTTACTCGTGACGATTTAGAAGAAATTCAATATCAAATAGCTAGTGCCATTAAAGAATTTTTTGAAAAAGAAGTTATTCCTCGTGTTGAAGAAATTGAAGCACTTAATTCTGATACTATCCATGAACTAATGCGTAAGGCTGGCGATGTTGGGATGCTTGGGCTAGAAGTCCCTACCGCAATGGGCGGTTATGGACAGAAAAAATCTACGGCTCTTTTAGTAGGTGAAAGCCACACAAGGCAATTTTCTTTTGCTGGTTGTGTTGCTGTGCATACTTCTGTAGGCATGATTCCTATTGTCTATTTTGGTACAGAAGCCCAAAGAAAACAGTACTTAACCAAGCTACTTTCTGGAGAATGGATTGCAGCTTATTGTTTAACAGAACCTCATTGTGGCTCAGATGCAATGGCCATCCGCACTACAGCCACACTTTCTGAAGATGGTAAACACTATCTTATTAATGGTAGCAAAATGTGGATTACCAACGCTGGTTTTGCCAATCTTTTTAATGTAGCAGCAAAAGTTGATGGCAAAAAATTTACTATGTTTATTGTTGAGGCAGACTCACCTGGTATCACACTTGGAGCAGAAGAAAAGAAAATGGGTTTGACAGGTTCATCAACTCGACCTGTGTTTTTTGATAACGTTAAAGTCCCTGTAGAAAATGTCTTAGGTGAAATTGGAAAGGGTCATCATATCGCTTTTAACGCGCTTAATATGGGTAGGATGAACATTGGTTCTGCTTCCTATGCGCAACTTAAACGCTCAATAAATATTTCTGTTAAATACGCTAAAATGCGTAAAGCATTTGGAAAGACAATTGCTGATTTTGGTTTAATTAAACACAAATTAGCTGAAATGGCGATTCGTGCTTATGCTGTAGAATCAATGGCTTTTCGTACTGCGGGGTTAATTGATGATCAGCTACAAAGCCTTGATACTGATTCACCAGACTATTTAACTCACTCAATAGAAGTATTAAAAGAATATGCTATTGAAAGTTCAATAATGAAGGTTTATGGCTCAGAGGCTCAAGCTTATGGTGTAGACGAGGCACTGCAAATTTTTGGTGGTAATGGTTATAGTAAAGAATACCCAGCCGAACGTGATTATCGTGATGCTCGTCCAACCCGTATTTTTGAAGGTACAAATGAAATTAACCGATTACTAATTGTTGATATGTTAATTAAACGTGCTATGAGCGGCACACTTCCTATAGTTAGTGCTGGCGAACAAATTATTAAAGATGTTTACGACACTGGCCCACTCCCTCAATTAGACCCAGACCAAAAAGACAGTAGCCTATTTAGCAAAGAAAAAACCTTGATTAGCAATATGAAAAAGGCTTCGATTATGTTGCTTTGGCAAGCTGCACAAAAATGGATGATTGCACTTGCCGATGAACAAGAAGTAGTAGCATCCATTAGTGATTGTGTAATGGAAACCTATGCAGCAGAAAGCACATACCTACGCACCCTTAAACACATTGCTAACAAAGGAGAAGAGGCTAGTAGTTATCAGGTTTCTATGATGCAAGTTTTCCTAAATGACGCGGTGATGCATATGGAAATAACTGCTTGTAAAACACTAGCCGTAATTGCCGAAGGAGCCGAACTAATTGGTTCGTTAAAATCCTTGCAACGCTTATTGCGATGGCAGCCTATTAATACTGTGTTTGAGCGTCGCAAAATTGCAGACCGAATTATTGACAGAGAATCTTACCCATTTGATTAAGGAGATTATTTTTTATGAGCTTAAATCGAGTAGCAGTAATTGCTGGTTGCCGTACTCCATTTGTAAAAGCAAGTGGATCATTTAACAACATGACGGCACTAGACCTTGGTAAAGCCTGTGTAAAGGAATTACTTAACCGCACAGATGTAAACCCTAAAGAAGTAGACGAAATTGTCTATGGTACAGCCATTAGTAAACCTTCAGTAGCTAATATTGCTCGTGAAGTAGCTTTAACCATTGGCATACCAAAATCTGCCCCAGGTCATACAGTCCAAATGGCTTGTGCTACAGGGGCAAGAGCCATTGCTTCGGCGGCTGCTTCCATCGCACTAGGAAACTCTCAAGTAGCAATTGCAGGCGGTGCAGAATCCCTTTCCGATGTTCCTATGACCGTTTCAGAGCCTTTTCGTAGAATCCTAATGGAAGCTAATGGCAAAAAAACTCAAGAAGAAAAAATGTATACAATAATGCAGGTTAAACTCCAAGACATTATGCCTAGTAGTATTTCAATCTCTGAGCCATATACAGGCTTAACAATGGGTGAACATTGCGAACTCTTAAATCGTGAATGGGGTGTTTCTCGTCAAGATCAAGATGAATATGCGTACCGTAGCCACCTCTATGCAGGTCGCGGTATTGATGCAGGTCATATTCCTGCGGAAATTGCTACAGTTTATGCAGCAAAAGATTATAAACCAGTTAGTGAAGATGATATTGTGCGTAAAAATCCAGATCGTGCCAAGATTGCTTCATTAAAACCCGCTTTTGACAAGGAATTTGGCACTGTCTCCCCAGCTAATTCAAGTCCTTTAACTGATGGTGCTTCGGCTGTTTTACTAATGTCTGAAGAAAAAGCAAAAGCCTTAGGTTACAAACCCCTAGCCTATATTAAACATTGTGCTTTCGCTGGCCTTGATCCTGATAGAGGACTGCTTTTAGGCCCTGCTTTTGCTACGGCTAAAGCTTTTGCTCAAACCAAGTTAACCTTAAAAGATTTTGACTTAATTGAAATGCATGAAGCTTTTGCTGGTCAAATTCTTTGTAACCTAAAAGCTTTTGCTTGTAACAAATTTGGCCAAGAACGCCTTGGTCGTAGTGAAGCTATTGGCGAAATGGATATGGAAAAGTTTAATGTCTATGGTGGATCAATTTCATTAGGACATCCTTTTGGTGCTACAGGTGCAAGATTACTCACTACTTTAGCTAATGAAATGAATCGCCGAGACGCAGGTTTAGGTATGGTAACTATTTGTGCTGGTGGTGCTTTAGGCGCGACTATCATTCTAGAAAGAGGCAATTAAGGAGAAATTCATGGAAAAAAATATTCTTACTTTAGAAATAAACAAAGATGGAGTAGGGACAATTGTAATCGACCTACCAGGCGAAAAACTTAATGTACTTAAACGCCAAGCTCTGGAAGAATTAGAAGAAATTATAGCCAAATTTGAAACAGACGAGAGCATTCGCGCACTTGTTTTAATTAGCGGCAAAGAAGACAGCTTCCTAGCTGGTGCAGACATTACTATGTTTGCTGACCTAAAAACGGCTGAAGATGGTTATCAAGGTAGCCGTACCGCTCACAAGCTATTTTCTCGCCTCTATGATTCACGTAAACCTGTAGTTTGTGCTATTAATGGTGCTTGTTTAGGTGGTGGGCTAGAGATTGCACTTAATTGCCATTACCGTATTGCAACAGATAGTCCTAAAACAACTTTTGCATTGCCAGAAGTCAAACTAGGGTTACTACCAGGGGCAACAGGCACTAATCGCTTAATCCGTCTAATTCCTTTAGAAATGGCACTTGAGTGTATGCTAGTAGGAAAAAATGTATTTCCGCCTCGTGCTAAACTCGTAGGGCTAATTGATGAAGTCGTCCCTCCATCCCACTTACGTAAAGCAGCAGAAGACCGGGCATTAAAACTAGCTAACAAAACCTTAAAGATTAATCGTCCAACCTGGCCAATTCCCCAAGGTGAAGCTTTAACAGCTATTTTAAGTGGTGCTAAAGCAATGGTAGATAAACAAACCAAAGGTATTTATCCTGCACCCTATAAAATTCTTAACACAGTCGAAGAGAGTTTGACTAAAGGCTTAGAGGCTGGTTTTGAAGCTGAAGCAAGAGGTTTTGGCGAACTAGTAGTTAACCCTATAGCACATAGTTTAATCCATTTATTTTTTACTAGTAATGAGTGCAAGAAAGACACATCTGTTCCTGCTGGTGTTAAGCCTATAAAAGTTGAAAAAATCGGTATTCTTGGCGCAGGGCTTATGGGTGCAGGCGTAGCAGGTGTAAGCCTTGATGCTGGTTATACAGTAAGAATGAAAGACCGTGACACAGCAGCAGTTGGTAAAGGCATAGCCTATGCGGCTGAAATTATCAATGAAAAATACGGCAAGCGCAAAGGTGGCCATATAGATGTTTTTAGACGTATGGATCAACTTTCTGGCTCTACTGATTATTCAGGCTTTAAGAATGTTGATATCGTTATTGAAGCAGTGTTTGAAGACGTGCCACTAAAACACAAAGTAATCAAAGAAGTAGAAGCTGAAATGTCTGAACATGCAATTTTTGCTTCTAACACTTCTGCAATTCCTATTACTTTACTGGCACAAGCTAGTAAACGCCCAGAAAAGTTTATTGGAATGCACTTTTTCTCGCCTGTTCATAAAATGCCTTTAGTTGAAATTATTGTGACGGAAAAAACTTCTCCTGAAACCGTTGCTACTGTTGTAGAAATCACTAAGCGATATGGAAAGACTCCTATTGTAGTCAATGATGGGTTTGGTTTCTACACTTCAAGGGTAATTGGTCGTTATATTATGGAAGCCTATTGCGGGCTAGCAGAAGGCTATAGGATTGAAGAACTTGACCTAGCAGCAACAAAAGTTGGTTTTCCTGTTGGGCCTGTTGTACTTACAGATGAAGTAGGAATTGATGTAGCAAACAAAGCAGGCAAAGTAGTAGAACAAGTCTTTGGTAGTCGTATGAAAGGCCCTGATCTAGTTTCTAAAGTCGTGGCTGATGGTCGTTTTGGTCGCAAGAATGGTCGTGGGTTTTACCTATATAATGATGGTAAAAAAAGCGGTGTAGACCATACAGTTTATAGTTTTATTCCTCATGCTTATGATCGTAAGCCTGCCGATTTAGCAGAAATTGCAGACCGCTACCTTTACGCCTTCGTTAATGAAAGCGCCTTATGCCTACAAGAAAACATCTTACGTAATCCAAACGATGGTGATGTAGGAGGAGTAATGGGTATTGGATTTCCTCCAAACCTAGGCGGGCCATTCTACTTTGCTGACAAAGTAGGACTGGACAAAGTAGTCAAAAACTTACACAAATTGGAAGAAAAGTTTGGCGAACGTTTTAAGCCTGCCCAAATCCTGGTTGATATGGCACAAGCAGGAAAAACCTTTTTTTCAAATAAGTAACACAAAAAAGACGGGTAGGTTTACCCGTCTTTTCACCTCCTAGCTTAGTATTTATCATATTAAACGCCCTCTTCTTAGATTAAATAATAACCCTGATCTCTCTTTATAGAACATTCGTCTACTAAATTCTTATATCCCGGAATGGGTGATTGACACTTTTAAGAATCAGAATTATTCTAATTCGCAAATTGTAAGTAATTCTAAATTAAATTAATTATATGGAGGTTTTATGTCAGCAAAAGTTGGTCATGTAGCACCAAAATTCGATATGCCATCCACTAAAAATATCGAAAAACTAAATGAAAATGTAAAATCAGAGGATTATGCAGGACGTTGGACAGTACTTTTATTCTATCCACTAGACTTTACCTTTGTTTGTCCAACAGAATTAACCGCTTTTAGCGATTGTTATGATGATTTTCAAGGTATTGGTGCTGATATTATTGGCGTTTCCACAGATTCAGTTTACTCTCACCGTGCTTGGATTAAAACCCCTCGCAATGAAGGTGGTGTAGCAGGTTTGAGCTATCCACTTGCCTCAGACCTTACTAAAGAAGTATCTAGTAATTATGGTGTATTAATCGAAGAAAAAGGCATTGCCTTACGCGGTCTTTTTGTTATCGATCCTGAAGGAATATTACGCTATGGTGTAGTTCATGACTTAAACATTGGCCGTTCAGCCGATGAAACCTTGCGTGTTATCCAAGCGTTACAAACTGGCGGTTTGTGCCAAGCTAACTGGCGACCAGGGCAAGAAACCATAAAAGTTGGTTAAAATTTTGGTAGGGGCAGTCCTATGTGACTGCCCTTCTTAAAGGTTTTTGGGGCAATTTATGTGACTGCCCTTCTGTGTTTAGACATTGGGCTATATCTACTAGAAAAGGTTAAAAGGTTAAAATATTATGCCAATGAGAATCGGAACCCCACTACCATCTTTAGAAGGAGCAACAGAGTGGATTAATGGCAGTTTAGAGCAAGCAAACTCTGACATCCAAGGGCAACCAACCTTGATCCATTTTTGGGCGGTTAGTTGTGGGATTTGTAAAACTAACCTACCTAGAATTTCTGAATGGCGCGATAAATACAAGGATGACGGCTTAAGGGTTATTGCGGTACATATGCCACGTTACCCTGAAGACCAAGACTTAAATGCTGTAAAAGAGACAGTTGAAAAATTTGCTATTGTTGAACATTGCGCTGTTGATAACCTACATAAAATTAGAGATGCTTTTCTCAATGATCAAGGTTTTGTTCCTGCTTATTATCTATTTGACAGCGAAGGTAAATTAAGAAGTTTTGCGGCAGGTGAAAGAGGGTTAGACATGCTATTTTCTGCCCTAACACGTGTGTTATCAGCTAATAAATAAGACTCAAACTCAAACCCAGCCCTAAAGGACTGGGCTACTATCAAAAGCCCTTACAGGGCTACAAAATAATTTTAGTGTCATTGCT
>JAHFUF010000202.1 GCA_023265235.1 Blastocatellia bacterium | reverse complement strand
GACATGTTTAATTATAAGGAAGGCAGAGACTTACTTTTGACCCAACAGTTGAAACCTGAAACTGAACAAATGAAAGAAGAGTTGGCAAAGCTATGTGAAGCCCACAAACTTTGCCCTAATAACTTAAATGAAGTCTTAAACAAAGCTAGCAAGCATTTTTCTTTATTACTAAAATGGAATCAGAAAATTTCTCTTACTACAATCACTAACCCTAAAATAGCAGCAACGCAACTTTACTTTGAGTCTTTGTTTGCCATTAAGTTTATTAGTAACAAAATAAAATCTGTGGCTGATGTAGGTACAGGAGCAGGGTTTCCAGGATTAGCTCTAGCTTTAGCTTTACCTGAACTCTCAATAGCACTCATTGAATCAGATAATCGTAAAGCAGCTTTTTTAGGTGAAGCAAAAAGAACCCTTAATTTAACAAACATACAAATAGTCAATGAACGATTTGAAAAATTGTCTACTAGTTTTGATTTAATCACAGTCAGAGCATTAGAAAAGTTAGAAAACCAAACACTTAACTTACTTAGTTTTGCTCAAAACTCCCAAGTAGTAATATTTTTCACCTCACTTAAAGTAGCAGAAAACATTTTACTTACTTATCAAAAACAGCTTTTACGGCATAAAACCGAAATAGTCTCATTGCCAGAAAGTCAAACCCGTGTACTATTACTACTTCACAACCACAAATGTTTCACGTGAAACATTTGCTAAAGAGACTAGACTTTAGAGACTAATTCGCCTATGTTATCTTTTCAAATCAAAAATAGAGCAATCGTATGTGGTCGCTCTATTTAGAGCTATATATTTGCTCGTACAAAGGTAATCTTATGTGATTATCTTATTTAGAAAGAAGGGTTTATGGGAAAAATCATTGCAATTGCAAACCAGAAAGGCGGAGTCGGCAAGACGACTACCGCAATAAACTTGTCTGCTGGTTTAGCAACAGGAAACAAAAATACTTTACTAATAGATATTGACCCGCAGGCTAATTCTAGTTCTGGGTTAGGAGCAACAAGAAACCTGCGTCGTAGTTTTTACCATGTATTGGTTATGGGTGAACCATTAGAAAAGATTTTAATTAAAACAGAAATAGAAAAACTCACCCTAGCACCAGCTGATCGTAACCTAGCAGGAGCAGAGATTGAACTAGTAGAACTAGAAGAGCGTGAGTTAAAACTTAAGGCTATTTTAGAACCCTTTAAAGATAAATATGATTATATATTGGTTGACTGTCCTCCATCATTAGGGTTACTTACCTTAAATGCTTTAGCAGCAGCAGATTCAGTTTTAATCCCTGTACAGTGTGAATACTTTGCATTAGAAGGTGTTTCAGCCATTTGGGAGACTTTAATTAGGGTACGCCGAAGTCTTAATCCTAACCTAGCTGTAGAGGGGTTTTTACTAACAATGTATGATGAACGGACAAAACTAGCTTCTCAAGTAACCTCAGATTTACGAGATTTTTTAGGTGGCCAAGTTTTTAAGACTATGATTCCTAGAAATGTAAAATTAGCTGAAGCTCCTAGTCATGGAAAACCAATTATTCTCTATGATATAAAATCAAAAGGTGCAGATAGCTACTTAAAATTAGCCAAGGAGATAATTAGCCATGAACAAAAAAGCACTCGGTAAAGGACTTTCTGCATTGCTCCCTCCAATTAACGGTAGTATGAGTGAAGAATTTTTAGAAATAGACCTAGACCTACTAGATGTTAATGAGGATCAACCTCGTACTCATTTTGATGAGCAAAAACTTAATGAACTAGCAGAATCAATTGAAGAAAATGGTCTAGTACAACCTATTTTAGTTAGACGCAAAGGGGAACGTTACCAAATTATTGCAGGAGAAAGACGCTGGCGTGCAGCACAAAAAGCTAAGCTACTAAAAATTTCTGCTATAGTAAGAGAAATCCCTGATGATAAACTCTTAGAATTAGCTTTAGTAGAAAATATTGCTCGTCAGGAACTAAACCCTATAGAAGAAGCTTTGGCTTATCAAAAATTTATTACTACTCATAAGCTTACCCAAGAACAGGTTGCACGCAAAGTAGGAAAAGAACGTTCTTCTGTAGCTAATATAATACGCCTATTAAAACTACCACAAGATATACAACAGTTAGTAGAAACAGAAAAAATTTCTATGGGGCATGCTAGAGCATTATTAAAACTAGAAGAAAACAGCGATGAACAACGCCGAATAGCAAAAAAAATTATCATAGAATCACTTTCCGTTAGAGAAGTAGAAAAACTTGTCCAACAGCTATGTGAAACGCCTAAACAACAATTGTTACCTGTAAAAAAAGATCCTAATATTGTAGCAGTTGAAAAAAAGCTAGAAAAACGTTTTGATACACAAGTAAAAATTCATCTAAATGAAAAAAATGGTGGACGTATTCAATTTGAGTTTCATAATGAAGATGAGCTTGATCGCCTCTATGATCTATTAATAGGAAAAGAAGTCTGAAAAAATTAGAAAGTAATTACTTTATAGATAAAATAATCATTAAATTTTTATTTTGTTAGAAAAATGTTCTTCCCTAGTAGGTAAAAATTAAATTACAATAGAAAGTATTAAGGGTAAAACCTTCCAACAACAAAAGTAACTAAATTGTAGAACTCAAGCAAACCAACCCTCTTGGGTTCAACTCAAAAAGTTATAAAAATAAAAAGCCCTATACTTTTTAGAATTCTTAACCAAAGAAGGGCAAACGATTGGGTACTATAAAAGACAAACTACGAACAGCATTTAGTCGTTTTGTATTAGAATGGGGTGTTAGTCCTCGTTATGAAGTAGACTTACCTCTATGTTTTCGCATTGCATATAGTGGAAGAAGCAAGAAAAGTTCTCGTATTATTCAAGCCGTTGCCTATGATCTAAGCGAAACAGGAATCAGTATTCTTTCACCAGTAATTTCTATGGATGGAATGCATGCCCATTTTAATTCTGACATTGACACTCATTTAGAAATAGAAATACCACTTCCTCATAAATCTATTAACATTATTGGAGAAACTTGCCGTTACCAAAAGGTAAACAGCAAGGAATATGGTTATTTACTAGGAGTTAAATTTATTCGCATTAGCACAGCAGATAAAACACTACTATTAGATTACTTGAAAAATATTAAGCACAAGCCCCAACCAATTCAGCATGAAATTAAGCCTAATTTTGAGACTTAAGATTTAATACGGTTTTAGCTCTTTTCAATTGTTATTTATCGTTATTTAATCATTGAAAACCTACTGTTTTTATCTATATACTTTAACTTATTAAAGCTTATTAGTGTCTTTTATACACCTATTATTTTTATTAATATAAGTTTCTTTTATTAATAGAACAAATATTTCAAAAAAACATTGTCAATCTAAGATTTTGCCTGTTAACATAGCGGGTGTTGTTAACATAGGAACTGGGATAGTAATAGTAAATTTTTATCTGGGACGAGTTTATGTCTAAACCAATCAAAATATTGTTAGTTTTATTTTTTATTTTCCTGATAGTTTTCGCTAATAATTCTAGCGCAAGTCAAGACCCTGGGCCAGAAAAGGTTCAACAAGCTATAACCAATCAAATCAAGTTGATTGAAAGATGGGGAAAAGATCCTGCAATTATCAAGTCAATAATAAGCCAGAATGAAAAAAAAGTTACTCTTTCTGAAATCCAAGCTATAGATAAAACTTGGATGGCGGCTACTGGTATTAGTGATTTTATGAAAGATTTAATGAACAACCCTAGTTCTCAACGGCTTAAACATTTAGCTAGATCTCCTATTTACTCTGAAGTGTTTGTTATGGATGACCAAGGAGCACTAGTAGCTTTGACTAAAAAAACATCAGATTACTGGCAAGGTGATGAAGCAAAATGGCAAAAAGCTTTTAATGAAGGTAAGGGGGGTACATTTGTTGATAAACCTCAATATGATAAAAGTACAGACGCTATTCTAATACAAGTTTCTTTACCTATAAAAAACAATGGTGGAACAGCTATTGGTACAATCACAGTGGGCTTAAACCTTGATAGGCTTAAAACTACTATTAAATAATTTTTACAAACTGCTATCTGGTAAAAAAACCTTAAACAAATATTGCAAAACCTAGTTTGTGCCTGTTAACATAGGGGTATTGTAGTCACCAAAAAATTGAGGCAAAATATGTTACAGCCATTAATAGATATAGATATAAGCCAACTTATAACTGAGGATGAAGAGTCAGTGGATAATTTTTTGACTGAAAAACAAGAAAGATTGTTAACAGAACCACTTTATAGCTGTTGGAAGCCTGATAATAATAGATCATTTCTAGTTGCAGCTAATGTGGGAGTATTTAATAGTATTTACCTATCAGCAATAGTTCCTGATGTGTTTTTAAGTATGGATGTAGAAATTCCCGATGATTGGTGGGAAAAAGAAAAGCGATCTTACTTTAATTGGGAATTTGGTAAACCTCCTAACCTTGTTATTGAGATTGTTTCTAACAAAGTAGGCGAGGAAAACACTAAGAAAATCACCCGTTATGCTCAAATGGGTGTTACTTACTATGTTATTTTTGATCCATACAAAAAACTAAGCGATAAAATTCTCACCTTCTATGTTTTGCCATTTGGTAAATCTACGCCTATAAATCAAACCTTCTTTCCTGAAATTGGTTTAGGGCTTACTCTTTGGGAAGGCGAGTTTGAGAATACATTGTCCAAGTCTTGGCTTCGTTGGTGTGATGAACAAGGTCAAATTATTCCTAGTGGTATAGAAAAAGCTGAAATTCAGTCACAACGCGCTGATGAGGAAAAGCAGCGTGCTGATGAGGAAAAGCAGCGTGCTGATGAGGAAAAGCAACGCGCTGATGAGGAAAAGCAACGCGCTGATGAGGAAAAGCAGCGTGCTGATGAGGAAAAGCAGCGTGCTGAGCGATTAGTAGCCAAATTGAGAGAACTAGGAATAGATCCTAGCTCTTTATAAATAACCAGTCTACTCTCCTTAAAAAAATGATGATTCGTTTTCATCATCTAAAATAGGAGTGTTTAAGGTAATATTATCAATAAGTCTCACTCGGTTAACATAAACAGCTAAAGGAATTAAGACTGGTTTAGTTTCTTCTATTATAGAAATTGGCTCTAGGGTTTGATTATCAACAATTGCGACATAATCAATACGAGCCATTGGTTCATTTTCAATAATTTGCCTCATTGCTGTAATTATCTTTGTTGCTTCCTTTTCGCCATCAGCATAAAGTGCTTTTGCTTGTTTATGAGCGCGAGAAAGCACAAGTGCGGCTTTACGCTCTTCAGCGTTTAGATAAGCATTACGTGAAGACATTGCTAACCCATCAGACTCACGAATAATAGGACAGATTACAACCTCAGTGTCTACACATAAATCATGTACCATACGCTTAATCATTGTTACCTGTTGAGCGTCCTTTTGACCAAAAAAAGAAAACTGTGGTTTTATAATATTAAAAAGCTTCATTACCACCGTAGTAACACCACGAAAATGACCTGGGCGGCTTACACCACAAAGCTTTTCTCCTAGTTCCTCAACTAGCACATAAGTAGAAAAATCTTCTGGATAAACCTCGTCAATATTAGGAGCAAAAAGATAATCTACTCCACGAGTTGAAATTAGCTCTGCATCACGAGCCAAATCACGAGGATAAGCATCAAAATCCTCACCACGGCCAAATTGAATAGGGTTAACAAAAATAGATACAACTACGATATCGCTCATTGCTCTAGCACGACGAATTAAACTTAGGTGTCCATCGTGTAAAGCACCCATAGTTGGAACAAAACCAACTTTACGCTTGTCACGACGAAGCTTTTCTGTTACTGAACGCATTCTAGGAATACGATTAATTATTTCCATAAAATTTTTACCGTTTTAGTTTAGTAACTATCTCCATAGACATATGGTAAGACTCTGTATCAGCAGGAAAATTACCACTCTGTACATCTGAAACATACTTTGTTAAAGCTTGATTAATAGTTGTCTTCAAATCTGCATATTTACGCACAAATTTAGGTTGATGACCAAAAGTTAATCCTAGTAAATCAGAATAGACTAGTATTTGTCCATCGCAATAAGTGCCCGCGCCAATACCAATAGTAGGGATACTTACTCTTTCAGTAATTAAACGAGCAATTTCATCTGGAATACCTTCTAATACTAATGAAAATACCCCTGCGTGTTCTAGTGTTACAGCATCGTCAATCAAGTTTTGTGCAGAATTAAGTGTTTTTCCTTGCACTTTGTAACCACCCATTTTATGCAAAGATTGTGGTGTTAATCCAATATGCCCCATTACAGGAATCTCATTTTCTACCAGTCTTTCTACAAGTAAAGCGCGTGTACGTCCACCTTCGATTTTCACTGCCTCTACGCCACCTTCTTTTATATAGCGCACAGCAGATTCCAGTGCTCGCTCTTCATTAATATGGTAAGACCCAAAAGGCATATCTCCTACTACTAAAGCTTTTTTAGATCCTCTACACACGGCACGAGCAAAAACCAGCATATCGTCTAATGTGACAGAAAGAGTGTTTTCATACCCTAATACAACACTACTAAGCGAATCACCAACTAAAATAATATCAACCCCTGCTTCATCAACTAAGCGAGCAGATGGATAATCATAAGCGGTTAAAGCAGTAATCTTTTCACCCTTTTGCTTACGAGACTGAATTACTTGAACAGTAATTTTTCTTAGAGTTTCTGCACCAAAATGACTCATAATTTTTTCCTATTAATGAAAGATTTATTATTTTATTAAGGTTTTATAATTATACCAAAGGCAAACCTTTAATTTGTAACAAGCTAGGCTTAATAACGGATAACTTTGCCGGTTAAGTCTAATTTTTCTAGTAGTGTTTGATAATTTACACCTAGTATTGGGTGTAGGGCTTGAGGGGTTAATTCTACTAAAGGTACTAGTACAAAACCTCGCTCATGCATACGAGGATGAGGTAAGGTTAACTCTAAAGAAAACCCTAGGCTATCAGGGTAGCGTAAGGTTAAATCTGTAGCATTTTTTATTACTAAGCTATCATAAATAAGTAAGTCAAGGTCTATTATACGTGGCCCTTTTTCAATAACCCGCTCTCGCTTAAGTTGAATTTCTATATCTAAACAAACTTGTAAAAGCTTATGAGGTGGTAGTAAATCATCGCTAGCAACTAAAACCACCATATTAAGAAAAGCACCTTGGTTTAGGTAATCTTCTGGTGCCGTTTCATAAATATCTGAGACAGTTAAAATGTTTATTTTTGCTTTTATTAAAAGCGAAATTGCTCTTAAAAGATTAGCTGCACGATCTCCTAAATTAGTTCCTAGTCCAATTGCTGCCCAATGTTTGTAATTAGATTGTAAAAATTCAGGCGAAAAAACTTGCGTATTCTTAATTACTGGCATCAAACTGCTCTCCTTAAATGGTTTATACAGAGGAAATTTTCTTATTTTTTCGATCGGATTTGTATGCTAGACCATAGGGCTTAATTGTGTTAAAATATTGAAGTTATAGCATAAAACATTTCTTTTTAATCTTATGATAATTACTGATATATATACCGAAGGTTTTCGTAATCTATCCGGTAAGTTAACTGCATGCCCTGGCATCAACATCCTATGTGGAGACAATGCGCAAGGAAAAACTAATTGGTTAGAAGCAATTTATTTGCTTGCTAGCACAAAATCTTTTCGCACTTCAACACTTAAAGACACTCTCAAGTTAAACCCTAGTCCACAAACTATAAAACAAGCCTATATTCGTGGCTCAATAATTAGAGAACGTTTAAGAAAAGACTTGCAAGTCCAGTTAGAAGAAAATGCTAAAAGCTTTTATATCAATGGTAAACGAGAAGCAGTAACTCGTTATATTGGTAATTTAGATGTGATTGTCTTTTGCGCAGAGGAAATGGATATAGTTAGAGGACAACCTGCCGAACGTCGTCGCTTCCTAGATCGTGGGGTTGTAAGTCT
>JAHFUF010000836.1 GCA_023265235.1 Blastocatellia bacterium | reverse complement strand
ATCAAGGCGATAAACTCCTTTTAGATCGGCATAAAAAGACACTCTACCAGATTTATTATAAGCAAGTGGTTCACCGTGAACGGAAAATTCGCGCTTATCTTTGCCTAGTTCAATAGTGAATTTATACCCTTCTATTTCACCACTTTTTAGGCTAATTGGCCAAAAAGTAGCATTTACTAGGTCTTCCATTGAGCCATAAAGCCCTTTATTAGCATCTGAATAAAGCTTTTGCGCGCCAATATAGCGTTCCATATAAATTTGGGCAGCATCCTCATGAGCACGAATACGAATTTCTGGGAAAAACTTACGCCCTAATCCTTTTACTAACTCTAAGGTTTCTGTATCGCCTACTATCCAATGATCATTTATTTGAATTAACGAAACCTCGTCAGCAGTAGGGTCTTTAGGGTTATCTGTAGATTTTATAAAGACAGTGGCTGTTATTCCGTTACTTTGACTTCCCACAGCTTTTACTGTCTCTGGAATTCGAGCAAAAGTTACCTCAAAGTCTGGTTCTAGTTCCTTTAACTCTTGGGGTGTAAGTGGCTCGATTGCATCACGATAAACAGACATACGAAAGCCTTCTAGATATTTCTTTTCTCGTAACAATCGATAAAATTCTTTTACTGTATCTACAGGATTAAGCGCTTTTTCTTCTTGTGTAGTACTTTCTTGGTCTTTAGAAAAAGCTTTTTGGGCAGGCGTGTTGCTTGTAAATAAAGTGAGCACAATAGATAGAATAGATAGAGAGAGAATAAACTTACTAATTCTCATGATTTTTTGTCCTAATAGGGAGTTTAATGTGAGTTAACGAAAGGATTTTAGCAAAATAATTTCTTGATTGCCAAGTAAGCAAAGGCCAAAACTAGGGTAAGCAAAAAAAATCTCCTAACATTTGCTAGGAGATTTTTATATTATCAGAGTTCGTTAATTAAAGGATTTGGAGAAAACAATGGATTGGAAAGTTTATTTAATGTGCTAATTCATGATTACGGCATTTATCCCCACTAGGTAAGATATTAACCGTTGCTTGGTTTATTTCAAACGCAGTGTTGGTATTAGCCGTTAGGCTATAAATATCAAAGCCAAAAGAGTCTAAATAAGTAGCTAAATCAAGGGTAGACGCAAGATAAAGAGCTTGACGCTCACCATAAAAATCACAAATTTGAAGAAGTCTTTCTATTACTTCGATCGGAGCAAACCTCTGTTCTGGGTCTTTGAAACTTGCCATGGTTGGATCTCCTCTCTTCCGAAATATATTGGTATTTGTTACTAGCTAAATGTTTTGTACAACCCTAAGATGCAATCTAAAATCAGACAGGTTGCTTAAACGTCCTATGGATTGGCTAACAGTTGCCTAAGCACCTCTCTAAAACTTTATACCATATCTATATCAGGAATGTTGAATAAATATTTAGCTATTCCTTAAACTTGTCTTTTTGCTAACAAATCTAGGGTAACACTATAGGCATAAATAAGTAATTAATAGGACATTAAATTTTCATAAACTTTCTAAATTGATCAGTAAGAATAATATCTTACTGATTCTGCTTAGAACAGCTTACTCGTTTATTGGGTTTTCTGGTGAGTTGCTTAGTGCAATTAATTGTTCGAGTTTTTCTAGTGCCTGACCTTGAGCTATAGTATCAGAGGCTAGCTCAACACCTTCTTTGAGGCTTTTAGTGCGATCACATAAGTAAAGCACTGCTGCTGCGTTTGCTAGCACAACAGATTTAATGGCACCATCACGGCTATTGGAAAGAATTTCTCTTAAGATTTGAGCGTTTTCTTTAGGTGTACCACCAGCAATTGCTTCCTCTTTAATAGGGTCAAAGCCAAAATCCTTTGGTGAAAGCTCAAAGAACTTTACCTTGCCTGCATTAACCTCTGCTACATGAGTAGTGTCTGATAAAGTTATTTCATCTAAGCCATCTGACCCCCAAACCACCCAAGCACGCTCAGTTCCAAGTTGAGCTAGCACATGAGCACATTTTTCCATCCCTACACGAGAAAAAACTCCTACTAACTGGCGAGGTGTTTTAGCTGGGTTAGTTAATGGCCCAAGCAGATTAAAAGCCGTCCGAACCCCTAGTTGACGGCGGATTTCTGCTACTCGTTTAGTAGCAGCGTGAAAAGCAGGAGCAAACATAAAACAAATACCTATCTCATCCAAACATCGCCCGGCTGCTTGAGGGCTAAGGGTAATTTTTACTCCTAATTCATTAAGTATGTCTGCGCTGCCAGAGCGACTAGACACGGCTCTATTACCATGTTTAGCCACTGGTACTCCTGCGCCAGCAATTACAAAAGCGGCTGTAGTAGAAATATTAAAAGTTCCTTTTGAGTCTCCTCCTGTACCAGACGTGTCAACAAAGAGCTTGTGCTTGGTGGGGAAATGTGCGGCACGTTGCCGCATAACAGCAGCAAATCCTGCTAATTCGTCAACAGTTTCGCCCTTCATTGCCAAAGCAATTAATAGCGCGGAAATCTGAGCATCTGTAACATCTCCATCAATAATCTC
>JAHFUF010000201.1 GCA_023265235.1 Blastocatellia bacterium | reverse complement strand
GCTAAGTAATAGTTTTTTTGCAAACGCGATCACTTTGGCTACACCTATTTTTATAAAGATGTAGCCAAGGTTGTTGTGGTTTTGTTACTTTCTAATGATTAACTGCTGATTTACTTTCTGGTAAAGCTTGTAAACTAACCATTTTATAGCTTTGCTCTAAATCCATAGTGGTTAAGAAAATAGGTTGTTTTGTAGGCAACATTTCGGCTGCAACAATTTTATTAACAATATTTAACACACGAATTTCCTGGTTATTGGTTTTGTGTTGCCAAATTTGTACTACTTTTTGCTTCTAACACCTCTACCACTTCTGCTACTACCCTTAGCTCATCCTCTGCTACATCTCTTAATATAATTGGCTTGAAATCTGGGTTTAGTGGCTCAAGCTTAATTTCGCTGTGTTGCCAGTTGCCTTGCTCGTCTGCTTCTTTGCTGCTGTGGTAGCGTTTTACTGTGTAGCTTGCGCTTGTTTCCTCGTCTGCTATGCAGTGATGCTCAACTAGCACAATTCGGCCTTGGCGAGAGCCTGTTACGGGACTAGCAAATAAACAATATGCTCCATTTGGGATCATTGGCTCCATTGAACGACCTACAACTTGAGCAACAAACATTCCGGATCTTAATTTGTGTGTAGTTTTTAATTCTGCCCAACCATCAGGCTCTACTGTTTGGAGATCCCCAAAGCCACCTGCCGCAGCCTTGAGCGTGTAGAGTGGTACTGAGGTTTTATATTTGTCTACTTGTGGGACACCTGGACGATGGACAAAAGGAAAAATCCCTCCTCTTATTTCTAAAATGGGGGATGAAGCCGTTTCGCGTGCTTGGTGTGCTACTGAAAGGTCTGCTGGAGGTGGTGAAACTATGGTTTGATAGGCAACTCCCGTTTTCATAGCCTCAGCCATAGCATCATAAACTTCTAAGATAACTCGCTTAGTTCGATATTCACCAAATGCCTTTTCATCTTTGCGTTTGACGATTGGAAATGTTTCCATTATGTAATCTACATCATCTCTTGTAATTCCATAGAGGTGAAAATAAGCTGCATCTAGTTCAGCACGTATCAAAAAGCGTCTTTCCTCATCCCACTTAAACGGCGGCCCCTCATAGCCACAATCTTTGGCAAATGCTTCTAGATCCCAAGCTGTGTAGGTAAGCTCTAGAACTCTATTACATAACCAAGGAGTTATAAAATTGTTTAAAAATAGATTCATCTGTTTATAACTAGATGGAGAAATAATAGGTAACTGTCTAAATATAAAATGACTTAAATTAATGCCACCCATTTTTTCACGTAGTATATAGTCTAGAATGAAAGAATTTAGATTTGCCACTAAGCAACAATTTATTTCAACACTTTCATATGGGTATACTTGAAAAAGACTATGACCTGCACCAACTCTCGGTGTTATACAAACAATACAAGTTCTTTCATTGGTGGGGCTTGTTACAGCACAAAAGTGTATTAACCAGTTTTTATCCCATTTGTCCTTTAACTTATAATCCACATCACTTTTCTTTACCCAATATCTTGATTTAGGCGTATAGAAAGGGTTTTTAAGCTGGGATTCTGTTATAACTTCACCTTGAGCTTGTCTTGCTTCATTAGTGAGGTTCAAAATAATATTGGAAGCTCTATGATTGAACTGTGTAACCATTTTACCTTCTAAAAGAGCTAGTAAGTCTGACAACGATGAAGGATTATCAAAAAACTGATCAGCTTCATGAGACATCTGAAACATACTTGATGAAGATATTTTCCAATCTCCTTGTTCATGTTCTGGAGATAGAATTTTATGTTGTGAATGAATAGCGGTTACTATACGAGCAGTCTTACTTGTTTTAAATACTGGGCAAGTGTAACTATTTGGGTTTACACAAGCAATATCACGAATAGTTAATGGAAATATTTTTGATTTATCAAAGATATTTGAGGGAGTAGCAAGAAAAAAACCAAATAATGGATTATCAAAAATGCTTTCCACTTTGCCAAGGGTTATTAAGGAAAATCGCATACGACTATCAATCATCGGAAAAAAACCTTCTCGATTTTCAAAATCATAAATGCTTCTTAATTGATTTAAATCCATCATATCTCTGAAGAGTTTGCTTGTGCCTTCATTTGTTACAAGACCACTAGGTACAATTAAACCTACTTGTCCATTTTTTCTAACAACTTGTCTAGAAAGATCCACAAAAATAATAGCAGAGCTTAAATTACCAATGGTAGCCAAAGGAAATCTATTACTACTATGAAGGAAATGAGTAGATGCTAAAATAGTTTGTCGATAATCTTGCCATTCTACCCACAAACTAAAATTATTTTCTTTTAAAGAGTCAATAACGGTTTGGCGTTTAGATCTATTTTCTATTAATGCAATATGAGGAATTGTTGCGAAAAAAGTTTTTTCTTCAGGACGTATTTCTTCCCAAGGAGGATTTCCTAAGACTACATCAAATCCACCACTCCAACCGGCTTGCTTATTTTCAGCAATTACTGCATCCATACGAAAAACACCAGGAAAAGCTAAATGCCAGTGGAAAAATTTGTACTGGGCGGCCAGTCGCTCAATTTCAGCTAAAGTTGATGGCGGTACACCTTGAGGTTTGTTTCTGAGTAACCAAAAAATATCATGAGTGACAGCTAAAGGTGCTTCAGCCGTCTTTTTCCATACAAACGCAGCACACCAAGCATCTGCTATGACTTTGGCTTGCTTATAATCGCGTAAGATAAACTGCTCATAAAGCTCTTGTTTGCGACGAATACCAGAGATTGAACTATCATCTACTAGGTCTATTTCTTTAATTTTAGTAAGCAAATCAACACTATCTAGCTCAATACCGCCTTCAAATTGAGCAAACATTGACCCTGAACCCTTTTCACGTTCTGTTTTATTTAGTTTTTTGATTGCGGCAGCCTTCTTTTTATCATCGCCTTCAATGGCTGAAAAAGCCTCATCAGGAATACCATCAGCCATTAATGCTGGAGTAGTGCCTAACAAACTGTTTCCACATTGAATGTGATGTTCAAGGAATGAAAGCGGCTTTCCTGGTTCAATGGCTTCCATCCAAAGTGCTACTTTGCAAAGCTCTACGGCCATTTCATTGATGTCTACACCATAAATACAATGGCCTATAACATCACGCAAAGCTTTTTGTGTTTCTGGTGGGGAAGGCTCAGTGTCTCCTGTCCTAATGGATGCAAGCCTTTTAGCCATACGATGAGCAGCAGCAACAAGGAAATGCCCGCTACCACAAGCAGGATCACAGACTTTTAAGTTTAAGATAGTACTTTCGGCTTCTTGTAAATTGCGTCCTTTAATGGCTTCTTCTAAAACTGGGTCAAGTGCTGAATCCAAGAGGCATTGCACCAAACCATCAGGTGTATAGTAACTGCCTGTAGTCTTGCGCTCATTGCCAGCAACAGTTTGTAACTCAAACGTGGCTACATCCATATGAGTATTAATTATAGGGTGTAGTTCTAAGAGTGACTCATAAACACTTCCTAATTCCTCTGAACGCAAGTTTTTATAATCAACAGGGCGCAAAGAGTTATTATCTATGGTATAGGCTAAGACTCTAAAAGCCTCTAACAAAGCCTGATTATCGATTACACAACCGTCTAAATCAGGCAAAGAGCGATTAGAAAAAAGAAAACTCCCTAGTGCTGGCAAAGCTAGTTCAGCACAACCACCATTGCCTAGTTTGTGCATAACAATACATAAGCCTTGCCATAGGTCAAAGTGTTTGCTACTTTTGCGCCTACCTGCTAGCTTACGTATCTTAGTTGTAGAGTAATATTTAGTATAATAATCTTTTACTGTCTGACTAGCATTAGGGTCAAGCAACAAGTCTCTATCTTCAGCAACAAAAAGAAATAGCAAGCGATAAACTAGCCTAAGTAGTTGGCGGTAGTAGTCTTGAGAGTTAAGTGTTCCTGTTTGCAACTTGGTTCTTAAAACTTTGTTGTTAGGGTGGGCTAAAAATCCGCTTCCTAGCTTACTTATGGCTTTTTCTACACCTTTGCGTAATTCCTTTAGAAAACGGGTTCCTAGTTCTTGAGCAGTTTTAGACCATTTTTCTAACCAAAAATCTTCACACTTTTCAGTTTCAACACGAGACTGATGACAAAGCAACCAAAACAAAACAAAGTCAGAATAAACCTCACCTTGCATCATAGATTCAAGGTCAAACTCAACATAAGCTTGGCGAGTAAGGCTAACATTATCTCGTAAGACACGGAACTTTAGCCCATTAGAAACAAAAGCCCAAAGGTGATCTTCAGAGCGATTAAGTAACTCTTGCACGAGGCTATGAGGGCTAGCTTGTGACGCACCAGCAACCCTAGCAGTACGTTTATCTAGCTCTACATTACAACCTACTAGATGCATTGGTACTTGTTGCCATAAGTGAGAGATGGGATAAGATTTTTCCTCTATATCAAAGCTTTTTTTAGTAGGGTTTAAGCGGCCATAACCAAGCAGTTGAAGTAATGGCAGTAACCATTTATCTCTAGTAAGAGTCGTCCCATAATCATTTGAGGGAAGTTTAGCTCTTTGGCTTTGAAAGTTAGCCCATGCAGCACGCAAGCGGTTCCAAGCTTGGCTAATCGCGTCTTTGACAGTATCACCTGGTAATAATAAGTTGTAATCTTCGTCTTTTAGTCCTTCTATAGTTTTTTCGCTTTTTGCAATGCGTTCTAACAAATCAATAGGCAAAATCGCGCCTTCTACACGAATAGTAGTGAAATTAGCTTTATTTTTAGTTTGTTTTGCCATTTCTAGAACCTATATGGGTATATAACGAATTCTATTAACCCACTCTTCTGCTTCAGATGCAGCCCAAATTAAGACTAAATTTTCTACTGCTATTGCTATTGATAAATGTTTAGGAACAATAATTAAGCCTGGACTAGTTTGAGAACTAATAAACTCAGCAAAATGTGTTGGCATAGTAGTTTGGTCATGAGAAACTAACATCCTTTCTTCATTTGCTGCTATTTGTAGCACTTCTGGGTCAGGTACTCCTTCTAAATTGGCTAAAGTAGCAGTTTGAAAGTCTATGGTAGGTTCGCGTCTTAGTACTGCTCTGACTATGTGTTGATTAAGATCAGCGTCAGCTTGAAATTTTATTTTCATTACAGAACAACCTGCTGCTGATTACGTATTTGCCGCATCCTTTGATAAAATATTGGATCTTGCTCAATAGCCGCTTGGCATTTAGCTTTATAGTCTTCTCTTTGCGCCGCCATATACTGGTCTATTTCTGAGCGGTTAGCTAAATAGAAAGCTATTGCTCCATAAACTTGTTCTAAAGATAAAGTAGGAAAGCATTCTGTTGCTATTGTTTCAGGGGAAAGTCCATCCAAAAACTGGTAAATTACAGAATCTAAAGAAACACGACTTGCTACTAATTTATATACTCCATCTCTTTGTTCAGCATAGTCTTTTGCCATACTAACTCCTTTATAATCGTGTTATTTCTAGCCTTTCCTTATATTGGCTTGTCGCATTTGATCGCTGAATTGAAGTCGCTTCTCAATTTGCTTATGTATTTCATTGGTATTATCCCAATAATAAGCCAAAGCTGAATGAATTTGTCCCATACTTAAGTATGGATGTTGAAAGTGCATTTCTTCTGGACTCCAGCCGTGTGCCACTTTCTCTTCGATCAATTCTACTACTTTGGTAGTAGTGCCAGTTATCCTAGCTATATTGTCTTCTGTTTCCTGAAATGTGGACAAATATAGTCAGCCACATCTCGCACCATTGTTTTCTCTCACTTTAGGTGAGATTGCAAAGGTAGTTTCGCTCTCCGATTGACCAGTGTGGTATTGGCGGATTTTAGACCTTCCACTTGACGGTTTGCACCTCCCGAAAGGTTCATCACATTCGGTCTACTGGTATCTGGAGTCCTGCCCGAAACAGTCGCCTGCAAAACAAAGGCTTGTGCAGGCTTTCCAAAACGGGCGATGAATCTCTCTAGTAGAATTTGTTTAACCCTAGCTAAAGGCGTGTATAGCGTAATTTCTGGGTCATTTAATCTACCTTTGAGATTAATGGCAGCAACGTGGTCACTAAAGCCAGCGTGCCCGCACCACAGGCACTGAAACTTGTCAGCTTGTCGGTTTTTACGGTGAACAAACCCACATTCTGAGCAAGTTTGCGAGCTATAGGCCGCGTTTACTTGCTTTCGATCAAAACCTTTGACCGACGCCTTAAACTCTAGCCTCTCTTTTAATTCACTACGAGCCCATAAGCTTACTTTACGACTTATTTTTTTACTTTGGGCTTTTGCTCTTATATCTAATTTTTCTGTTATCAATATTTTAGGCTGGTGAGTGTCTACTACTTGATTTATTGCTGTGTTTATTTGCCTATTTATTTCTTTTCTTAATTTTCTATTATGTTTTTTCTGCTTTTTATTACCTAAATTATATTTTTTAATATGCTTGGCTTTTTTATAATTTCCAGAAGCTTTAGCTTTTTTTGCTATCTGATGTAACTTATTACGTTTACGTCCTTTATCACATAGTTCTTCTGACCCTTTACTTAATACTGTTCCAAAATTTTTTCCATATCGCTGATTTTCATTATCTGTGAAAACTTCACTCACCCCTGCATCTAATGCACGAGTTTCACCTTTTAAGGCAGAAGCTTTCTTGACTTCACTTGTATAGTGAATTTCTACTCTATTACTTTCTCTAAATAATACTACTCTGATCGTCCCGTCTATTGGAGTGCTTCCTAACAATGGTATTATTATGCGCTTGTGTCCTTGCAAGTTCATTACACTTATATACTGTCGCCCTTTTTCACAAAATATTCTGTAACAATTTGCATCTAGGGCAAATGAGCGAAATAATTTTACTTGTGGCCTGTTTCCTCTTTGTTTTCTTGTTTGACGTCTTATATAGTTACTGACTTGTCTTTTTTGCTTTCTATTTAATTCTATATCTTGCCTACTTTCAGCCTGTTGAGAAACTAATTTAGCAAATCTTCTTGTGTCTTTTATTAGCCAATATGAGTAATGTTTTTGTGTTTCATTCCAAGATTTTTTCCCTCCTATTTTCCCTCTTAGTTCTTGACTCAATGCAAAGAAGATTTTTTCTACTGTTTCACTAGAATCCTTTAGTGCTAACTTCCACATCCTTGCTTGTAAAAGATTTTCACTTTTATATTTATCTTTTACCAGTTTGTCTCTTAACTGGCGTTGTGATTTGATTTGTGCAAATCTCCTATCACTATTAAATACTTTCAGGTATGCATTTTTTTCTTTTCCAAATGCTTTCGCTATTTTTTCTAGCTCCACAAATTTCCCTTTATTTAGTTTAAGGCTTTGGCGTCGTATTGTTCTCATTCTCACTTCCTTTTACTATTTCTGCTATCTTTTTCTTGTACTTACGTAATCCATATAGCCTACTGGAAAAACAATGCACTATTGAAAGCAAATCCTTGGTCATTTCTTCTTCTGGTGATAAACTAAACATATTCATTATCAATATTTTAGTTCCATGTTGATTACAAAAGCGTTCAAAATACTCAAAACCAAATCTCACTAGTCTATCTTTATGAGCTATTATTATTGCTGCCACTTCCCCACGTTCTACCATATCCATCAACTTTAGAAAATTTTTACGACTATAATTTAACCCACTTCCTATATCTTCTAGCCATTCTGCTACTTCTAGCCCTCTGGCTGTGCAAAATTCTTCTAGTGCTGCCTTTTGATTGCTTAAATCATTTTTTTGTCCTGAACTTGACACTCTACTATATACTATTTGCTTTTTCTCTGGACTTGCTTTCTGCCCTATATGCTCTAGATATTGTTCGTGTGTGTAATATCTTCTATTTGTTGTTGTTCTTTTGGCTTTTAATATTCCTTCATAATCCCATCGTTGTAGTGTTTTTACTGATCGTCTTATTAATTCCCCAAATTCTTTCGGCTTATATATCCTCATAATTAGGATATTTTAGCAATATTAAGCATA
>JAHFUF010000835.1 GCA_023265235.1 Blastocatellia bacterium | reverse complement strand
GAGCAATGTTTGATGAAAATGGTAATGCCATTCAATCCACTGGCCCTGCTACACCTGTGGAAGTGCTAGGCTTACAAGGCGTGCCATCAGCAGGGGATCAGTTTCAAGTTGTTAATGATATTGCTAAAGCACAACAAATCACTATGTTACGCCAGTCAAAGAAACGTATGCTAGAAATTTCACGTAGTTCTGCGCAAAAGCTGGAAGACTTATTTAGTGCTGTACAAACAGGCAAGTTAAAAGAATTATTGGTTATTCTAAAGACTGACGTACAAGGTTCAGTAGAAGTATTAAAGGATACTTTAAATAAGCTTTCTACGGAAAAAGTAAAAGTACGTGTTATTCGTAGTGGTGTAGGAGCAATTACAGAATCCGATGTACTTTTGGCTAGTGCTAGTAATGATATGGCACATACAGCAGTAATTATAGGGTTTAATGTGCGTCCAGAACAACGTGCAGAAGAAATTGCTCGTACAGAAAAAGTTGATGTTCGTCTACATTCTATTATTTATAAAGTAGAAGAAGAAATACGTAATGCTATGATAGGTATGCTAGAGGCTACTCTTAAGGAAGTTCCTTTAGGCAAAGCGGAAATACGTCAAATTATTAAAATACCAAAACATGGCAACATTGCTGGCGTAATGGTAATAGAGGGTATTATTAAGCGCACTGGTAAAGTTCGGTTAGTAAGAGATGGAGTATTAATACATGAAGGCCAGATTTCCAGTTTGCGCCGGTTTAAAGATGATGTTTCAGAAGTAAAGCAAGGGTTTGAATGTGGTATTGGGGTAGAGAAGTATCCAGATATTAAAATTGGGGATATTTTAGAAGTCTACACTACAGAAAAAGTTACCCCAACAGAGCTTTAACTTTAATAGTTTTCTAAAGCTTTTAAGTTAAGCTCCCAGAGGTAAAATTACGTCATCAGGAGTAATTTGATGTCTTGGAACCGTACAGAACGTTTGACAGAAACTGTTAGACAAGAAATAAGTGAAATTATTGAGTATGAATTAGTTGATGAACGTATTGGAGAACCTAAGGTTACAGAAGTAAAAGTTAGTACAGATTTGCGTAATGCTACTATCTATGTAGATATAGATGGTAGTGTTGAGCAAATAAAAGAATCCCTTAATGCCTTGCGACGTGCTGCTGGTTTTATTCGTCATCAATTGTCTTTGCGCATACAAACAAAACGTACCCCAGAACTTTTCTTCCAATATGATGAGAGTAGAAAAAACGCTGCGCGCATTGAACAATTGTTGGGAGAGGAGACAGAGCAAAACTTGTAATTTTGCTTGTTTATAGATGTTGAGCCAAGTTGTTGAACTTATTGAATCTAAACACCGCTTTTGTATTACCTCTCATATTCGCCCAGATGGGGATAGTCTTGGATCTTCTTTAGCACTTTATTGGACATTAAAAAGCCTAGATAAAGATGTTGAAGTAATAATGAGAGATAATGTACCCCATTCTTACCGAGAGCTACCAGGTGCTGATGAGGTGATTAAAACACCTAGGGTCTTGGATGGTTATGATGCTGCTTTTGTAATAGAGTGTAGCGATATAGATAGGCCAGGTCTAATAGACTTAGATAAGCAATTTGTTGTTAACATTGATCATCATAGTACTACTGCCCTATTTGGCGACATAAATTGGATTGATGCAACAGCGTCTGCTGTCGGAGAGATGATTTATAATCTCTGCAAAGCTTTAGGTGTAACGGTTAATCAACAAATTGCTGAGTGTGTTTATACTGCTTTACTTACAGATACAGGTTCTTTCCATTTCTCCAACACTACAGAGCGTACTTTCAAAATTGCTTCAGAACTTGTTCGGCGAGGAGTAAAGCCAGCACAAATTTCTCAAGCGCTTTTCTACTCCTACCCATTTAGTAAAATTAAGGTTCTTGGAATGGTACTATCCAGCTTAAAACGTGATGAAACAGGTCGAATTGCTTTTATGAATGTAACTCAAGAGGCTCTAGCACAAGCTAATGCTTCAGAAGAAGACTTGGATGGTATTGTTAACTATCCTTTAGCTGTAGAAGAAATAGAGGTCGTAGGTTTTTTTAAGGAAATATCTCCAGGAGTTTATCGTACTAGTTTACGCTCAAAAGGAACTGCAAATGTTGCTCGCGTTACGGAAAAATTTGGTGGGGGAGGACATCGTAATGCAGCAGGGTGCACAATTAAAGGGCAATTGCCAGAAATTGAAAATCAAGTAGTAGAATATTTGCAAGAAGCGCTAGGGATTATACCTATCGTATCGATTTCAGACGCTCTTTAATGTAAACTTAAATTAAATAAGTGCTATATATAGGTTTTACATAATTGTTAAGATAAAAAGGGGCTAAATGCCCCTTTTTATTTTAGTCATTTTATTTGATTTCAGACGCAGTAGATGTAGTATTTGTCTCTTTAGATTTCTTAGAAGTACGTACTTTTTCTGGATTGCTAGGAGTTTCAATTCCTAGTTTTTGTCTAGTTTCTTTGTTTAAATGTCCCGTTGGGTTAAGACCAACTTCTTGT
>JAHFUF010000200.1 GCA_023265235.1 Blastocatellia bacterium | reverse complement strand
CTCTTTTGGTCAGACAGCTAATAACGCTCAAGGGCAAGTCAGTAAAGAAAATGAGGAAATTTTTGCTCCTCGTTTTTCTCTTGGCGCAAGGGTTGAAACTGAGTTTGGCCAACAAGGTGTAATAGAAGAGATTAAAGGTAATGATATTTTTGTTCGAGTTGGGGCAATGCGTTTTAAGGCTTCGCCTGCAACACTAAGGCTAACAGGGCAAAATGTTCAAAAGAAGCCAGCTTATAAATTACCTGTTGGGGTAAATTTTAGTCGTCAAGAATCAGAAACACTTACTACAAGTGAGCTTAATGTAATTGGTTGTACTACAGATGTAGCTTGTGATCGTGTAGATGAATTTTTGGATAAGGCTTTTTTGGAAAATTTTGATCGTATACGTATCGTACATGGAACTGGACTAGGCAAGTTGCGTAGTGCTATTAGCATAATGTTAAAGTCTCATCCACATGTAGCTAATTTTTATCAAGCTACTTCTTCTGAAGGTGGAGCAGGGGCAACAATTGTTGAATTAAGGCAATAGCCCATTGCTACTGGAGAGGAAAAAATGGGTTTTGGAAAAGCCTTTAGCAGTGAAGTTAAAAACCAAACAGATATTGTTAAGGTTATTTCTGATTATTTGCCTTTAAAAAAAAGAGGCAAAAATTATGTTGCAAATTGCCCTTTTCATACAGAAAAAACACCTAGTTTTAGTGTAAACCCAGTAATGCAAGTTTTTCATTGCTTTGGATGTTCTGTTGGTGGTGATGTTTTTGGCTTTATTATGCAAATAGAGCGATGTGATTTTGTCCAAGCAGTAAAACTTCTAGCAGAAAAAGCAGGAATTCCTATTCCTCAACTAGACACTAAGCTCGACAATAATGAGTTAGCTGAAAGACGAGAAGAATTACTACAGATAAATAGTTGGGCGGTAGAGTTTTTTCAAGCACAACTATTTGAAGGCATTGAAGGTAAAAAAGCTTTAGAATACTTTGAAAAACGAGGCATTACTGAGGAAACTCGCCAGTTGCTTCGCCTAGGTTATGCTCCTGATAAGTGGGACGCATTAAGTAATTTTTTACGTACAAAAGGTGCGGCTAATAGCCAAATAGAGCGTAGCGGGTTAGTAATCTTAAAAGAACAAAGCAGTGGGCATTATGATAGGTTTCGTGGTCGTTGTATATTCCCTATCACTGATGCACAAGGGCGAGTGATCGCTTTTGGTGGACGAGTTTTGGGTGAAGGTGAACCTAAATACTTAAACTCTCCAGAAACACCACTTTATACCAAAGGCCGTAACTTATTTGGGTTAAGCTATGCAAAAGAAGCTATTCGTAAGCAACGCTTTGCTATTTTAGTAGAAGGCTACCTAGATTTTGCGATTCCATTTCAAGAAGGCGTACAAAATATTGTGGCTAGTTTAGGGACAGCACTAACAGAACAACAAGTAAAGCTACTAGGGCGTTACTTAGAAACACCACAGATTGTGGTTAATTTTGATCCTGATAATGCTGGTGTTGCTGCAACTAAGCGTAGTTTGGAAATATTATTAGAACAGGGCTATAAAGTTAATGTTCTGACCTTGCCGGATGGAGAGGATCCTGATACATTCATTAGAGGACATGGTGCAGTAGAATATCGGCAATTACTCAAAAAATCTCAACCTTATATTGATTATATTTTGACTCAATCTATGCGAGAGCATGATATCTCTCGGCCTGCTGGTAAGGTAGAAACTCTTAATGCTGTTCTTCCTTTTTTAAGCAAAATGCGAGATCGTGTAGAGCGTTCTATATATGCAGACCAAATTGCCGATCGTCTAAAAATTGAAGGACGAGTTGTTAGAGAAGAATTAAAACGTGCAGCAACTAATAGATTGCCACAGCTTGATTTAGCAAAAATTGTTGATGCGTCTCCAATTTTAGCATCAGAAAAATTGTTATTAGAAGTTATATTGACTAATGAGTCTTTACAAAAAGAGATAGTACCCTATTTAACTACTGAGTTGTTTAAGGATTTGTTTACTGAACCTATATTTACAGCTTTAATTTCTTTGATTGAAACAGGAGAACAAATTACTTTTGAGAGTTTATCTTCTCTTGTTAATCCAACAAAACGGAAATATTGCGAAAAAATTATTGCTGAGTTAATGACAGGTACAAGTCTTTTAGCAAATTTAGATGAGCAAGATTTGCGAGACAAAGCTCTAGGCTCTCTTTCATCACTTAAACGGTTGTTGTTAGAGAAAGAAAAAGCGGTACTACAAAGCGAGATAAACCAAGCTCAGCGTGATGGAGAAACAGCGCGAACAACAGAGCTTTATTTAAAAAAGTTTGAACTTGCTCAGCAAATGAGACATTTGTTAGGGGAATAGTTAAAAATTTAAAATTTTACTATGAAATAGTCCTAGGTTTTATCTAGGAAAGGCTGACCACCTAATTCTGTTATTTCATAAGCAACTTAGGCGAAGGGGGACAGGGAATTTGATATGGCAATCCAGAAATATCAGGAAGATGTAGATAAACTCTTAGAGGTTGGTAAGGAAAAGGATTATCTCACTTATGATGATATAAATCGGTTATTACCACCAGAAGTAAATTCTGCTGATGACATTGAAGCAATTTTTGATGTTCTTAGCTCAGAAGGCATACATATTGGTGATAATGATGATAATGGTGATATTGCTGATTTAGATAAAAAAGAAGATTCGGAAGAAGATGATGATGTAGAACTAGATCTTTCTCCAGGAATGCTCGATAAAACCAATGATCCAGTAAGAATGTACTTGCGTGAAATGGCGATAGTTCCGCTACTAACTCGTGAAGGGGAAGTGTCAATTGCAAAGCGTATTGAACGTGGGCAACGTCGGGCAAAAAAAACACTCTCTCGTTCATTAATTGTAGTAGAAGAATTTTTGCAAGTGGGGGAAGAATTAAGAAATGGTACACTTTCTGTCCGGGAAGTTGTCATTTTGACTGATGCTGAAGGGTTAACAGAAGACAAAATTGAAGATAGTTTAGCTCATATTTTAGGTGCTTTTTATGAGGTAAACCGCTTACATCAAAACATGATGAAGTTGCAAGAAAAAACAAAAAAAGAACAAAAACGCAGTGTTAAAGTGAATAAAAGCCGTACTATGTTTGCTCGCTTACGTATAGAAATATCTAATCTGCTGCAATTAATGGATTTTACCCTTACTATACATGATCGATTTGTTAACCAAATTCGAGAGAATGTTCGCCAAATTCGTAATTCTAAAGATAGCATGCAATATATCAAGCATACTTTGGAAAATAATCAAACTTATGATGAACGTGAATTAAAACGTCGCTTAAATGATTCTAAGAAAAAATTATCAACTTTAGAGTCTCGTCATAGTACTTCTTCACTAGAATTAGAACGCTCTCTTTTTGCCATTGATGAAGGAGAAAAAGAAGCTAACAAAGCAAAGCGCGAGCTTGTAGAAGCAAACCTTCGCTTAGTGGTTTCTATTGCTAAAAAATATACTAATCGTGGACTACAGTTTTTAGACCTAATTCAAGAAGGCAATATTGGGTTGATGAAAGCAGTAGACAAGTTTGAGTATAGACGCGGTTACAAGTTTTCTACTTATGCTACTTGGTGGATTCGTCAAGCTATTACTCGTGCTATTGCTGATCAAGCGCGTACAATTAGAATTCCTGTCCATATGATTGAAACTATTAATAAATTAATTCGCACTTCTCGTGCTCTAGTACAAGAAATAGGCAGAGAACCTACTTCAGAAGAAATTGCTAAACGTATGGAGATCCCTGTCTCAAAAGTACGTAAGGTAATGAAAATAGCCCAAGAACCTATTTCTCTAGAAACTCCTATAGGAGAAGAAGAAGACTCTCATCTAGGAGATTTTATTGAAGACAAAACTATTGTTAATCCTGCTGAAGCGGTAATTAATACCAACTTACGGGAAATTACTGAAGAAGTGCTAAAAACCCTTACTCCTAGAGAAGAAAAAGTGATTAAAATGCGTTTTGGCTTAGGCAATAATAGTTCTGAACACACCCTAGAAGAAGTAGGACAGCACTTTGCTGTTACTCGTGAACGTATTCGACAAATCGAAGCTAAGGCACTAAGAAAACTACGACATCCAAGTCGTAGCCGTAAGCTAAGAGCTTTCCTAGAAGGCGTTGGATAGTCGCATTTAGGTTTAAGTAAATTTAGATTGAATCTTAAAAATAGCTCAACTCAATTGTTGGGCTATTTTTTTCTAACACAGTGTGCTAAGGAGAAAAATTTGTTAAATCAAAAGCCTTGGATAATATTGCTAGTAACATTTTGCTTAGCATTGTTTTTATCACAGATTGTTAGTAGTGCTAATAATAGTCTACAACAGCCTATTATTAATGGTTCTCGTGAGTGGGAGAAGATCTACTTAGGGTTGCCCAACCCAGAAAATATAAGACGACATTTACGGGTTTATACTGAAGAACCCCATATGGCAGGCACTCCAGAGGATTATCAAACGGCTGTTTATACTCGGGATAGGCTGCGTGAATATGGGATTTCAGCAGAAATAGTTGAATACCAAGTACTTCTACCTTACCCCAAAGAAAACTCCTTAGAAATGCTACGACCAACTCCCTATAAAGCAGTATTAAAAGAAGACACTGTAATAGAAGATAAAGACTCTTTTGACACAGCCGTAACACCTGTTTTTAATGCCTATTCAGCAAATGGAGATGTAACAGGGCAATTAGTTTATGTAAATTATGGACTGCCTGCTGACTACCGTAGACTTGCTGAGATGGGAGTTAGTGTTAAAGGTAAAATTGCAATTGTACGTTATGGCAAGGCTTTTCGCGGGGTAAAAGCAAAGGTTGCTGAGGAAAATGGTGCAATAGGGTTATTAATTTATTCTGATCCTGTTGATGATGGTTATGGTGCTGGAGATGTTTATCCTCGTGGGCCATATCGGTCACCTTCTTCAGTACAAAGAGGGAGCGTACTTTACACTTTTCTTTATGCTGGAGATCCTTTAACTCCTGGTATTGCAGCAATAAAAGATGCAAAAAGAATTTCTCCTTCAGAAGCAACAACAATTCCTAAAATTCCAGTTCAGCCGCTTTCTTATCGTGATGCTACACCGCTCCTAGAAGCATTAGGCGGGCCAAATGTTCCTCGTAATTGGCAAGGAATGCTGCCTTTTTCTTATCATATTGGGCCAGGGCCTACAGAAGTAAGACTTAAGACGAGTTTTGATTTTCAAATACGTAAAATTTGGGATGTAATAGGAGAAATTAAAGGCGCGACCGAACCAGAAAAACTAGTAATTTTAGGTAATCACCGTGATGCTTGGGTTTATGGCGCAGTAGATCCTAATAGCGGTTCATCAGCAATGTTAGAAGTTGCTCGTAGTCTAGGAGAGCTACTAAAGAGAGGTTGGAAACCCTCGCGCACAATAATTTTTGGTAGCTGGGATGCAGAAGAATTTGGATTAATTGGATCAACTGAATGGGTAGAAGAAAACGCTGATCGATTAAGTAAAAACGCAGTAGCTTATCTTAATGTTGATGTTGCGGTTAATGGTACTAATTTTGGTGTTTCTGGTGTCCCTAGTCTAATGGCTTTTGCTCATGGTGTAATGGCAGATGTTACTGACCCAAAAACAGGTAAAAGTATTTTTGAATCTTGGGTTAGTCGTCAAAAAGCAGAAAAAACAACACCAGTTAAAGTAGGCGATACAGACTTTCAGATTGGTAGTTTAGGAAGTGGGTCAGATTACACACCTTTTTTACAACATATTGGAGTTCCTGCCCTAGATATGGGGTTTAATGGGCCTTATGGGGTTTATCATTCAGTTTATGATAGTTTTTATTGGATGGAAAAATTTGGTGATCCTACTTTTATCTACCATGCAACACTAGCAAAAATCTGGGGGTTAATGGTAATGCGACTCTCTAGTGAAGCCTTATTACCTTTTGATTATAGTAATTATGGCCGACAAGCAGAAAAATTTGTTGATAGTATTAGCAAAGATGCTAAGGAAAAAGAATTAGACTTAAACCTAAGCGAGCTAAAAAAAGCTGCTAGTGATTTTCGCCAAACAACAGAACAATACCAAGAAAGATTAAATCGCGAACGTCTGGCAGCAAATAACTTAAAAATAGTTAATGAAACTTTGCTAAGAACAGAACGAGCTTTTATCGACCCACAAGGGCTAAACCAGCGTTCTTGGTATCGTCATGTTGTTTATGCACCAGGGATTTACGCAGGCTATGAAGCAGAAGTCTTTCCTGCTTTGCAAGAAGCTATAGACTCTAAAAATATATCTCAAGCACGCTTAGCTGCTAGTCAGGCAAAATCAGCATTGGAACGCGCCAAAGCAACGCTTTTATTTAATGCAAATCCTTGACAGATTTGCTCTTTAACACCTATAATGCAGTCCTCTACTGTAGCTTTAGATAAAAAATAGCAACATAGTTTTATGATAAAACCTTGGGAAAACCTTGGGAAAACCTTGGGAAAACTTTAGGAAAATTTTTAGCCAAATAGAGTTTTAGAGTTTGTTTTTTATATTAAAGTAGCAAATAGTAAGAGAAGCAAAACTACATTATTAAGGGGCAGAAAAAGTGATAAAGCTGGACATCGTTAATCGAGTATCAGAAAAAACTGGCGTTCCAAAAATCAAAGCTGAAGTAGCTGTAGACGCGCTTTTTAATGCAATGAAGGACGCAATGCAACGCGGGGAACGCATTGAACTACGAGGGTTTGGTGTATTTGTCGTAAAACCACGTAAGCGTGGTATTGGTCGCAATCCTCGTACAGGCGAAGTAACAGACATTCCTCCTGGCAAAACTATTAGATTTAAACCTGGTAAAGAACTCCAACAATAGTTTTGTCAAAATGTTTATAATTTTATAGTTAGGTGTGGCAGACTTGAAGCTCCCTTTTTTTTCAAAGAAAGAGCAGCGAGAAAACGAATTTGAGCAAGAAGAAAACAACCGTTTTTTCTACTCGAATGATGAGTCTGCTACATCATATGTTCTATCCTTAAATTCTGGCTTAGGTGTTACTCCTAGACAATTTGCCTTTCACCTTTTCCTCTTCATTGCTACTGCAATTACTACTACTATTTCAGGGGCAATATTTCCTTACCTTTTACAAGAAGCCGAATTAGACCAAATTATTAAAATAGTAACTACCTCTTGGGTGCCTATTACTAATGGGATATTGTTTTCTTTTACCCTGTTAATGATCCTAGGTACACACGAACTAGGGCATTATATTGCTTGTCGCTATTATGGGGTTGTGGCTACACTCCCTTATTTTATTCCTGTTCCACCGCCTTTAGGAGTAGGAACGCTAGGCGCGTTTATTAAAATACAATCCCCTATTTACACTCGAAAAGCACTTTTTGATATAGGAATTTCTGGCCCCTTAGCAGGATTTCTCTTTGCTATTCCTGCTGCTATTGTTGGAATTTACTATGCTAAACCAATTGCTTCGTCTAACCTGCCAATTAGTTTTAACAGCCCAATGCTTTTTACTTTAATCTCAAAAGCGTTTGGGTTTCACGTAGAACTAGCTTGGAATCCAATTTGGTTTGCTTGTTGGGTAGGTCTACTTGCTACAGCACTTAATTTATTACCCGTAGGGCAATTAGACGGAGGGCATGTTGTTTATGCCTTGTTTGGCCGTAATGGTCATCGCAGTGTCGCTCTACTTACAACATTAGCACAAGCAGTAATTGCCTATTTTGCCTACATAGAGTCTAATTGGAGCGGGGGCTTTATTTACGCTATTGTCTTAATAGTAATGTTTGTAATGCGTCATCCTAAAGTAGTAGACGAAGACGCACCGCTAGGTGTTTGGCGTAAAATTTTAGCTTTTATTGCCCTAATAGTTTTTATCCTCAGTTTTATGCCTGTCCCATTAAGGATTAACTAATCTAATTTCTACATAGATTTTCCAAAACCTTGCAAAAAAACCTTAAATTTTTGGAAACTTTATGATAGCCCTAGCTAGATTTTTGCGCGTCACATTATAGAA
>JAHFUF010000199.1:7365-8028 GCA_023265235.1 Blastocatellia bacterium | reverse complement strand
AGAACTACACCCAATTGAGCAAGCTTGGCTAGTACATTTGCGAATAATAGATTTACAACCTTTTGAACAAGGGAATAGCAGGCTAGCTCGTTTAGTAGCTAGTCTTTATGCCCAACGTGCCAATATTTTTCCAATTATTGTTAGTGCTTCAGAGCGAGAATTTTACACTTATGCAGTAAACAATGCTTTAATGATGATTACTCAACCAGGAGTTGAGTTGTTTGCTCGCTCAGTGATTCAAACTTATGACGAAATATTTTCTATAATTGAAAACAATAAGCTTTAATGCTAATAGTTTTTGAAAGAGTTGTTTATGAGTTTTATTTACTATTTTCTAGACATTTTTAGCATAGTTTTTGTTCTATTATTATATGCTTTTAATATAATTACACAAACTTCAGAGAATAACCAAATTTCGTCATAAAATGATAACCAAATTGTTCTTTAAGAAGAAATAGCAAGAAGCTTGCTCTAAAATCAGGAACAAATATAATAATAATTGTCGTTAATGGAGTGCGCTCCACTCCGTTTAATCTTTCAATCAATTAAGCTTTAGTTGGAACAAATGAGGAGAAACTTTTTCTCCTCATTATTAACACTTACTTGGAAAATTATCTTTAAGGGAAAAGTAATGAAAAAATTAATACATGTAATTATTCTATT
>JAHFUF010000199.1:0-7355 GCA_023265235.1 Blastocatellia bacterium | reverse complement strand
TATGTGTAATGCTTTTATCTTTAATTGCTGTAAATGATGTATCTATTACTAATGCACAGAAAATAACAGCTATTAGGCCACAAGCGCAAAAATTTATTAGCGAGTATACTCGCCAGTGGAATGACTTACGCACAGCAAGCAGTTTAGCAGAATGGGAGTCCAATACACGTATTGTTGCAGGAGATGAGACTAATGCTAAAGCTACCATTGCAGCAGCAGAAAGGCTTACTGCTTTTACAGGTAAAAAAGAAAATATTGAAAAGGCTCAACATTTTCTTGGTTTTAAAAAACAACTAACCCCAATCCAAATCAAAGAATTAGAAAGAATAGTGTTTTTAGGTGCCGAAACCCCAGAAATTGCTGGTGAAGTTGTTAAGCAATTAATTACGGCTGGCACTAAACAAACAGAAAAGCTTTATGGTTTTGATTTTAAGATTGATGCTAATGCAGTTACTACTAATAAAATTGATGAAATCTTGCGTTCTTCTGATGATTTAACTGAGCGGCGTAAAGCTTGGATTGCCTCTAAAGAAGTAGGAAAAGAATTAAAAGATGGTTTAGCTAACCTGCAATATTTACGCAATGCTACGGTTAAACCTTTGGGGTTTGATTCCTATTTTGAGTATCAAGTGTCTGAATATGACATGAAAACAGAAGAAATGTTAAAACTAGTGGATGATATTAACCAACAATTACGTCCGCTTTATAGAGAATTACACACCTATGCACGTTATGAATTAGCGAAAAAATATAATTCTCCTGTGCCAGATGAACTTCCAGCAGAATGGTTACCTAATCGTTGGGGGCAGGATTGGAGTGCAATGGTTGAAGTCGAAGGCTTGGACATACGAGGGGCATTAAAAGATAAATCCCCTGAATGGATTGTTAAACAAGCTGAACAATTTTACATTAGCTTAGGTTGGCCAGCACTGCCAAAAACTTTCTGGCAAAAATCTTCTCTCTACCCTCTGCCTTCAGATGCTACTTATAAAAAGAATAACCATGCTAGTGCTTGGCATATAGACAATAACACAGATGTCCGTTCCTTAATGAGTGTTGAATCAAACCCAGAGTGGTATGAAACTACTCATCATGAGTTAGGACATATTTATTACTATATGACTTATACTAATCCTACTACTCCAATTTTATTACGTAATGGTGCAAACCGTGCCTATCATGAAGCAATGGGCAGTTTAATGGGGCTTGCTTCATTACAAAAACCCTTTCTAGTTGGTCGTGGGTTGGTTTCTAAAGACGCTCAAGTAAATCAAATACAGGCATTATTAGCAGAAGCATTAAACTATGTAGTGTTTATTCCCTTTTCTGCTGGCACAATGCCACATTTTGAGCATGAGCTTTATGGAAAAAACCTACCAAAAGATCAATATAATCGTGTTTGGTGGGAGTTAGTGAAAAAATATCAAGGTATAGTTCCTCCTACTACTCGTGGAGAAGAATTTTGTGATGCTTGTACAAAAACTCATATTAACGATGATGCAGCACAATATTATGACTACGCGCTTTCTTATGTACTACTTTTCCAATTGCATGATCACATTGCTACAAAGATCTTAAAACAAGACCCACATACAACAAATTACTATGGTAATAAACAAGTAGGAGACTTTTTAAGAACTTTAATGCGTCCAGGTAGTTCTCGCGATTGGCGGGTTTTATTAAAGGAAAAAACTGGAGAAGATCTTAATGCAGGCGCAATGTTGCGGTATTTTGATCCTTTAGTTGGGTATCTTAAGAAGGTGAATGCTGGTAGAAAATACACCCTACCAGAACAACTATAAAATAGGGATAGAATAGAGATAAGTCCAATAATTTAGTGTTATATCTTAAAAAGCCCAAGAGCAAGCCTTGGGCTTTTTAGTTTGTTACATTTAGTTTGTTACATCGAGAATAACTCTAAGTCAATAGTTTTACCTAGACTAATAATGTCTCCTGGGTCAACAGGATATTCTACATCTGGTTCTAGTTTTTCCCCATTTACAAATGTTCCATTGGTTCTACTTAAGTTGATTATTTTCAACCCTGATATAGTGAATCTAAATAAGGCGTGTTCTTTAGATACACGAGGAGAATCAATAAAAACATGCGCTCTAGGGCCACGACCAATCACAAGTTCTACAAAATCAGGGTTAAGTTGAAAGTCTTTACCCTCATAACCACGCTTGCTACGTAAACCAAAATGCAGTGCTGCAATAGGTTGAGCATATGGCATTGGTAGGCTAGGCATCAAGGTTCCATCTGAACCAAGCTCTGCTTTTAGTTGGGTTGCTTTTGTTAAATCTCCAAGACGTTCATAGCTAGTTGCAAGCCTATGAACAAAGGATTTGCCATTTGCACTATTACGACCGTTTAAGTCAATACCGCAATTACACCAGTCTATAGCTTCTTTATATCTTTCTAAAGAAAACAAACAATCAATTAATAACTGGCAGCTTCTAGAGGCTTCTGGGTCATTTTTTTGAGTAAATAGTTTCCAAGCTTCTTGTAATTCGTCTACTGCGTCACTGTATAGACCTACTTCTATGTAGGAGATAGCTACATTCATTGGTAGATGTCCGTCTACTTCATACATTTGTGAATCATGCTGAATTGCTTCCATTAAGGATTCCCAGTTGTCTGAAAAAGATTGTGGTGCTGATAGGGTAGACTCTTGAGAATAATTAGGAATATCGTCTGAAGTAGGACGCTCTCGTAGTAATTGTTGGAACTCATCTAAATCAACTATAGGACTGGGGTTAGGCGTATTCAGAGGTTTAATATCTACGGGTTTAATACTGTTATTAATAAAAGCTGGGGAAGGTTGGTTTATCATTGATGGAGGTAGGGTTAAAGGTTTTGTTTGTAGTGGGTTTGATGGTAATTTTCCTTCTGGTAAAGGTTTTTGTTGGGCATCTACTCTAACGCTAGGTTTTGGTAGTTTAGGGTCATCATAAACTGGAGATTCTGTTAGTTTATTTGAAAGCATCTGGACATTCATTGCTTGGCCAGGGTCTAATTGGTGTTGTCCTAGTTTGCGTCTGACTATTAGGTTAGTAGGATCAATATTAAGTACTCCTTTGTAGACAGACAGAGCTTTTTTGTTGTATCCAAGTTTTTCATATTGGGTTGCCAATAACAAACGAGGTTCAGTAGCTGCTAAGTTAAGCACACTAGTTTTTTGTAATAGGTCTTCTATTTCACGCTCATTTTTATTTACTTGAATGGCAAGTTTAGCTAATTGTAAAGTGTAGTTGTAATTGTCTGGCCATAATTGTAGCGCGCGTCTAAGCAATTTTTCTGCATTACTAACCTCTCCGTTTTTTATAGCCGTTCGTGCTTGCATAAAACAGTCTGTTGCTTCACGGCGTCCGGGGTTTTCAACATCATTTTCGACATTAGCATTTGATACCATAAGGTTTTATGTCCTTGAGGGCAAATTTTTAGATTAAAATTAAGAGCTATTTTAGCAGGAAAAACATTTATTAAAATACTATCTTGTTGAGAAAAATTAAAGATCTTTGTACTTTAAGTACAGAGGTTTAACTTTGGCATAAATGCCATTCGTTTGACTTAAGAGTCTTGGGCTTAGAGTTAGTCGTTCTATTGAAATCCCTTTTTCTTTCCCCTAACTCGTTTTAAATTGAGCGAAAGACCAGTGATGGGAAAAGCTATGTCTTTGACCTTAAACGCCCTATGACAGATAAGGAATATGATAATTTGTGGAACAAGGTTTACAAAATACTGCTGTTGTAAAAACAGCAGTACTGTTTGAAAACCAACAATGTTTGACTCAGGTTAAATGAAATTACTTAATAGATTAAGATATAACAACTGTATTTAGAACTAGTTAGAGGAAATCACATTCTATTAAACCCTGGCATACATATTGCCTAATAGAAGGTTGATTTAAGAAAGTTGGAGGCAAAATTATGCAAAGCAAGAATAGCTTGCTAGCTACAAAACAATCCTTAAGAGTAAAAAGCATTGTAATTCTATTGCTATTAGTCTTAATAACTATTTTGGGGCAATTATCTGTATTTGCACATGGTGGTGAAGAGCATGGAGAAGAACAAAACTCAGCACCTATTGCTAATGTTGGTGAAGTAAATACAAAACGGGCTAAAGCTAGTACGGCTGAAGCTTTAATCAAATACCCTACACCTAAACTTGGCGAGCAAATAGCTATTAGAATTTTTCTTACTGATTTACTGACCAATACTCCTATAGATAAAGCTAAAGTTACATTGAAATTCCAGTATTTAGACACAAGCCAAAAAACTGCACTTGCTCCAAATATTATTCCTATCGTACAAGCAGATAGTTCTGATTTAGTAGTAAATGCTAATGCGACCAGCACAGCAGGGATGTATGAAGCAAAAGTAACTTTTCTTAACAAAGGCCAATACGAAATGTTAGCAAGTTTTAATAGCCCAACTCTTGATGCCCAAGCCTTTATTTCTGGAATTATGGTGCTGTCAAAAACAGGTAAAGCTATTTCTACAAATAACACAAACTCTACTATATTGGCTATAATTATTACACTATCATCTTTGATTATGCTGGTTTTGCTTTACCTATTATTTCTATCAAAAAATACTTCCACCCAAAAAAAAGCGCAAAAGGATGTTTTATGAAAAGAGCATTCTGCTTGCTGCTTTTGACATTGTTTATACAGGTGACTACTTGTGCTCAGTCTGAAACTGTAACATCTGCTAATCAGCCTGTATCGCTATTATTGAGTAGCTATCCAACTCCTATTTATAATCAATATATTGATTCCAATGATGGGTTTAGACTTGAAACAATTATTGATAAGGCTAAAGAATTTAGCAAACAACTACAAGTAACTCGCCAAAACCTAGCAATTATCCAAGGGCGTATAGTTCAAGCAGGATTAAAACCTAATCCTACTTTGGATGTTGAAGTTATTACTGACAAACTTGGCGGAACTAGGGAAGGCGAATATAACTTTAGTGCTTCTTACATTCAGCCAATAGAGCGAGGAAGCAAACGGGCTAAACGAATTCGTATTGCTCAACTAGAATTAGCACAAGCTGAAAAAGAACTAGTATTTCAAGAACAGCAACTAATAGGTGAAATTCGTCTCCAATATGCTGAATCCATAGCTGCTTTAGAGAGCCTAAAAGTCACTGAGCGTTTAATTGCTCTTAATGAAAACACAGCTAAATTGGTTGAAGTAAGAGTTAAAGAAGGTGATGCTGCTCGTCTAGACCTCAATCTTGTAAAAGTAGAAGTTAATCGCTTAAAAGCCACTCGTCTACAAGCAGAAATTCAGGTTAGAGCATCACTAACTAAACTGAAATTTTTGATAGGTTTAGACTTACAAGAACCTCTAAAGCTACAACCTATACTAAAATTATCTACTCCAGATAACTTTAACTTAGAAAGTTTACAGGAAATAGCCTTACGTACTCGCGCTGATTTACAAGCAGTACGTATTGGTGAAGATCTGGCTCAAGCTCGTATAGATTTAGCTCAAGCTGAGTCTAAGTCTGATATTAATATTTTTGGTCGTTATCAACAGTCTAGAAGTATTTTTGATACAAAAACTATTGGAAGACTACAGGACACAGATAGACAATTAGGGTTTGGTATTTCAATACCGTTAAAGCTTTTTAACCGCAATCAAGGTGCTATTGCTGAGACTATAGCTACAAAAATGCAGACCTCTCGCCGTAGAGAATTAGTAGAACAAGTAGTTAAGCGAGATGTAGCATTAGCTTATGCCAAATTGGAAATAGTTCTTGAATCACTTAAGCTCTATGAAACAGAAATTCTCTCTGGTACACAAGAAAACCTAAAAATAATTCGTGCTGCTTATGACTTAGGGGAGCAACCGCTCTTAGATGTTATTACTGAGCAACGTAGGTTTATTGAGTCCGAGCAACAATATACAAATGTACGTAAGGATTACTCTTTTTCTATTATTGAATTAGAAAAGGCTTTAGGCTTACCAGTTCAATAAGTAACGAAATTTATACTAGTGGTGGTCGCGAAGTTATCACTGTTCCAAAAGTAGCAACTACTAATGAGCAAGGGCAGAAGATTGTTTATGTATATAACGGTAGAGAGTAAATTGTGGTAATAAGGCTTTATCAAATACGCACTAGTTTAGAATCTTACAATCTAAATAAAGGTTCAATAGGAAAATAACTAAGGATTTCGGTATGAAAAAACATTATTTTTTATTAGCAATTATATTTTTTATTACATCTATAGGTATTGCTTGTAGCTCCTTTACAGCTTCAAATCCTCAAAGCAATAAAGTAGAGTCAGTGGTAGAAGTATCTGGCACTAATGTAAATTATTACAATGTTGCATTAGTAACAGAACCAGCAGAAATAATCCCTAACAAATCAGTAAAGTTGGTCTTTTCTGTACAAGACTATTTAACTCAAGATGTAGGCTTAAGAGATTTAGAGATAGTGCATGAAAAACCTATGCATTTAATTGTTATTAGCGAAGACTTATCATACTTTAATCACATTCACCCTGTTCCTACTGCTGATAATAGTATATTTACAGTAGATACAGAGTTTCCTGCTGCTGGAAACTATCGTCTTTACTTAGATTATAGCCCCAAACGTGTAGGGCATCGCTTAGGACGCTTGGAGCTAACTGTATCTGGGACACCACCACCACCTGTGCCTTTGGTTGCTGACAAAGAAGACTCTCACTCATCAAATGGGGTTAAAATTACATTTAAGCCAGAGAAGCCCTTACAATCCAATGATGCTGTAACCTTAAATTTTATTGCTACAGATGAAAAAACAGGTCAGCCAGTAACAGACATTGAGCCATACCTAGGAGCATTTGCTCACTTTAATATTGCAAACCTTGGTCATACAGAGTACTTACATGCTCATCCTCTTAAAGAAGCAGAAAGCAAAGATGAACGTGGTGGGCCAGAGATTGGCACACGTACTATCTTCCCAACACAAGGGCTTTATAAAATTTGGGCGCAATTCCAACGCAAAGGTAAAGTCATTGTTATTCCATTTATTGTTAGTGTTGCAGAAGGTAAACCTAAAGAAGCAGCCGTAGTAGCTAAAACTGACTCTGGTGTACAAAGGTTAAAAGTTACTGTTGGAGAGAATGGTTTTCAACCTGCTAGTTTACAACTTAAACCTGGTATTCCTACAGAGATTACTTTCTTACGTACAGATGAAAAAAATTGTGCTCACGAGGTGATTTTTGAAGAGCTTGGCATACGCAAAGACTTACTTCTTGGTAAAGAAGTCCTAGTAGAATTTACTCCAACAAAACCTGAGTACAGTTTTAGCTGTGGAATGGGAATGTTACATGGCACAGTAATGGTTAAAAACTAGAGTTCA
>JAHFUF010000834.1 GCA_023265235.1 Blastocatellia bacterium | reverse complement strand
TATAAATATTAATTGATTCACTGTAGCTAGAAAGTGAAAAATAGAGTTCTGCTAGACAAAAATGAATATCAGTATCACTAGGTTTGGAATAAATAGCTTGTTGATAAGCTGCTATAGCATCTTGATACTTTTGCACTTTTTCATAAATAGCTCCTAGTTGCTGATAAGCTTCTGCATAATTAGGTTTATAGCGAATTGCCTGTTGGAAAACTGCAATTGCTTCTTGGAAATGACCTTGCTGGTAATAAATTAAACCTAAATTGTAATTTGCACGACTTTGTTCTGGAGCTAACTTTAAAGTTTCTTTAAACGCTACAATGGATTCAAACTGTTTTCCTTGCTTACTAAGATTTACTCCTAGCTGATAATAAGCTTCAGGATAAGTTGGTCTAAAACTAATAGCCTGTTGATAAGCTAAGATTGCTCCTTCAATATTACCAAGTCCTTCATAAGTATTTCCTAGATAAAAATGAGTTTCTGGTAAATCTGGTTGTAATTGAATGGCTTCTTGGTAGTAGGGAAGCGATTCGGTAAAACGTATTAATTTAGTATATAAAAATGCAATATTAAAATGAGCTTCTGCTAGTTTTGAGTCAAATTTAATAGCGTTCTTAAACACTTCTATTGCTTCTAAGTAGCGTGCTAATTTCCTGTAGCTTAACCCTAGGTAAAAATAAGCCTCTGCACAATCAGGTTTGATTTGTACTGCTTCGCGGTAAGCTTCAGCGGCTTCCTGATAACGTTCCATATCATAATGCTCTCGCCCTAATTCTAAACATCGATCTGCACGACGTTGACTTACTGCTGATAAATCGTGATAAATACGTTCAGCTAAAATAGTATCAGGCACTATTGCTAAAGCTTCTTTGATTAATTTTTCATAAATAGAAAAATCTTCACCATCAACTAGATAGTGATCAGCAATTTTTTTCAAACATTTTGCTAATTGCTCTTGAATACGGTTTAGCAATTCTGTGTTAGGGTCTAGCATTTCTTCTAGGTAATTTAGTTTGGATAATAGGTACGCCTTATAGGTTTGATAAGCTTGGTCACAAGCCTTTCGTCTTGTTTCTAAAAATTGCTTTTCTTTTCCTAATATTTTGTCTAATTGAATGAAAATATTATCTATAGTTCTTTTTATGTCGTTTTCAAAATTCTCAAATGCACTAGCTTCTATTTGTTTAATCAAATCCTGAGAAAAAGGGGCTTGTTTTAATATTGCTAGATAAAACTTAGCGGTTTTAGAATTTTTTGATAATAAAGCTTCAGAAAGCAGATTTATTAAGGGTGCTAACACTAAAGCAGGGGCATTTGTTTGAAACTCTTTAAAATCTGTACTAGTTGCTGAAGGCTCAAACCCTGATACTAACTCCCAATCCATAAAACAAACCCAAAAAGCATGACTACTTAAAAGGTCATACCAGATATGCAGTGTCTTTTTCCAAAGGGTAGTGTCATTAGCAGAATCTTTTTCACAGAGAAATAAATATAAGCGTGCTAGGTTTGCCTTTGAAGTTATTCTAGAGTCAGAGTCCCACTGATCAATTGCTGCCTCTAAATCTTTATTTTTGAGTAAGTTTAAAGCAGAATCATCCACTCCTGTTGTGCTAGTAAACCAAAAAAGTCTCTCTTTTAGCCGGCTTTGTGGGTTTTCTAATTGAGCAACAGCATCACGAAGGATGGTTTCACTACGTATAATAGGAGGTAAGTAAGTCAAAGGATCGGTAATCTTGGCCATACCCCCTGCTTTTAGTCTAGTTCGTAAGGCTTGTTGGGCATCTCTAGTAGCTTTTCTAGTTGTGTTTGCAGGAAGCCCTAAAACTCTAAATGCATTTTTTGTGTAACTTTTCATAATTTGACGCAAAAAATAGTTTTAGTAAAAATAGTTTTAGATAAACTGGGTTGGATTGTAAAGCTTAATAGTTTTTTTGTCGGAAACGGTTTAATTCATTTAAGTAATAGTCTAACTGTTTTTCCATTTCATCTTTTTTAGTTTCCTGTCTTTTAGCAGCTAAAGATATAGGTTTCCATTGTTTAGCCCACTCTAGCGGTATTTCAACTTTGGTTGTTGCCCATTTTTGCCCAAAAATTCTTATTACTAAATAACCTATAAAAGCTAAGTCAAAGGGTAAGAGTAACCCCCAAAGGTTGTTAGAAAAATACCAACAAGGAGTACCAAGCAAAAAAAGAACTATAGGAATTACTAATCGCCAAAGTTTTTCTAAAAATATAGCTCGTTGATATAGTTGGTCTAGTCTATAAAATTCTTTTAAGTCGAAATCTAATTTAGCTACTTGTTTAGAATAATACTCAACCCCAACGACTCGGAAATCACTATCACATTTCATGCAGTTCAAAAAAAGCAATGAGTTGTTAGTTTGGCAAGAAATACAAAGAACTGTTAATTGCTTATTACACTTTTGGCAATGGGTACGATTGCCCATTTGATCAATTGCATGCGAGCAGTTAGGGCAACGTGCCATTTCTAAAGCAGCGATTTTTTTAATATCAGCACGCAACATGACTATTAAAC
>JAHFUF010000833.1 GCA_023265235.1 Blastocatellia bacterium | reverse complement strand
AGTATAATGCGGACAAAGATTCTTTTTCAGTTGTTTCTATTTGTAATTTTAAAACACCCAATGGCAGCCTCAGTTGGATTAATAATATTTATCAAGATAAACAAGGTATTTTATGGTTTGCAACTATTGGAGGGTTAATTAGACTAGACCCTATTACTAACCAATGTACTCTACACCTAGAGCAGATGATTGATATTACTGATGTAATAGAAGACCTTAATGGTAATTTTTGGCTTAACGGCTCGGGAGAGCTTAGGTTATTTGACCGTAAAAGAGGACAAATCAAAGATACAATTTCTATATCTTCAAGACTGCCAAATCCTATGACTGGAGGAAAAACCCTAGGACTACTACCAGATGGCAACCTTATCACTATTAACAACTCTCGGGTTTATATAGTAAATCCTTTAACCAAAAAAATAATTCTACAATATACAGAACTTGATAATATAAATATTACTAGTTTATGCCTAGTAAATGGTTCTAGCTTATGGCTAGGAACCTACCAAAATGGGTTAATAAAATTAGACTTATTAACTAATCTATTCACCTATTATAAAAATGATCCTAAATCTCCTGATAGTTTAACTGGAAATCATATTGCTGCTTTATGCCAAGACAGTTCTGGGGTTTTATGGATAGGAGATAAGTCTTATGGTCTAAATAAGCTTTCGCTATATAAAAACCTATTTCGTCTTTATCAAAATAACCCATTTATTGAAAACACTATAAGTAATAACTATATTCGTGGGATTTGCGAAGACAAAGAGGGCTTTATTTGGATTTCAACACAATTTGGAGGGTTAAATAAACTAGATCGCCAAACAGGGCAAATTACTCGATATCAACATAACCCTAAGAATCCAAATTCTTTAGCTAGTGATACTGTTTGGGATGTTTATGAAGATAGTAAAGAGGTTTTATGGATAGGAGCACAACCAAAAGGATTACAGCTTTTTGATCGCAAAAATAATAAATTTATTACTACTAACGTGTTTGCCAGCGTTGATAACAATGTCAATCCAGATGTTTTGATTGTTAATGTGATGTATGAAGACAGGTTTGGCCAAATGTGGTTAGGGAGTAATAATAATTTATACCTAATGAGCGAAGATCGCAAATCTATTATTAATTTCACTAGTAAATATGCTACTAGTTGGGGTGTAGGGACTGACATACAAGCGATTTTTGAAGATAGTTTAGGTAAAATTTGGATCGGTACTGAAAATGGTTTTCTAAAGTTTAGCCCTAGTGACAATACTATAATTAGCTACAAAAAATTTCCTAATGCAGGAATTTATATAGCTAGTTTCCTAGAAGATAAAAATAAAAATATCTGGATAGCAACTAAAGGAGCAGGAATTTTATGTTTTAGCCTTGTTACGAACAAGTTTACTAGTATTACAGAAACAGACGGGCTACCACATAATAATACCTATGGCATATTAGAAGATACCAAAGAAACCTTTTGGATAAGCACAGATAATGGTATTACCCATTACAACCCAAAAACAAAAATATTTGAGAGTTTTGGTGTTAGTGATGGATTACAAGGAAAGGAATTTAACCGTCGAGCATTCTTTAAGAGTCGCACAGGAGAATTTTTCTTTGGCGGGCCTAATGGATTAAATAGTTTTTATCCTGAGAAAGTTACTAAAAATGCAATCCCTCCTCCAATTATTATTACTGAGTTTTTAGCAACAGGAAACTATATTGCATTACCAAACAATAGCGAGGATTCTATTGAGCTAAACTATACAGAAAAATCTATTCAAATTAATTTTGCAGCAATAGACTTCAATGCCTCTGAAAATAATATTTACAAATATAGGTTGGTAGATTTTGATAAAGACTGGATGCAAATACGTGGAAAAAACACCGTTACTTATACTAACCTTTCTCCTGGTAAATATGTTTTTGAAGTTACAGGCACAAATAACCATCAAGTTTGGCAACCCAATATTACTAGGCTTAAAATTGACATTTGGCCTCCTCCCTGGCGCACGTCTTTGGCTTATTTTCTTTATTTACTCTTACTTGGTAGCTCTATTTTTTTAATTGTTAAATCTCAAACCAATAAATTAAAAGTTAAAGCTAATATTCAGGAAGCACATTTAAGGGCAGAAGCCGCCGAGGCACAAGCAAAAATAGCTGACGCGCAAGCACAAGCAGCTAATTTTGAAACAAAAATTATAGAAACACAAAAACAAGCATTAGAAAATGAAAACCTACAACGTATAGAGAGTGAAATAAAAATTAAACAAAAAAACTTAGAACTTGAAGAAGCAAACCTTAAATTAAAAGAATTAGACGAAGTTAAAGCCAAATTTGCAGCAATGTTAGTACATGACTTAAAATCTCCATTAACTGTTGTAAACCTCACTCTAGAAATGTTACTAGCAAAAACTTTTGATCCTGATCCTAGTTTAGTAAATATGGTAACGAGTTCTGAAGAAAGTATAAAAAAAATAGTTACATTAGTTAATGAAATGCTTGAGTTTTACCAATCTGATTCTCAAGAGATGCGTTTTCACTTTCAAA
>JAHFUF010000832.1 GCA_023265235.1 Blastocatellia bacterium | reverse complement strand
GGGTGGGATTACTAAAAATGCTACATTTACTTTAACTGTTAAGCCAATTGCTGGTGATTTTACTCTTACAGTTAAACCTGAGACACAAAGTGTTTCTGCTGGTAAAGCAACTTCATTTAGCCTAGATATTCAAGGTCAAAATGGATTTACAAACCTAGTAGCTTTAAGTGCTAATTCGGTGGAAAAATCCTTACAAATTGGATTTGCTCCTAGTAATGCTAAACCAGGAGACAATGTATCTGTTACTGTTACTTCTAGTAGTACTACTCCTAGCGGGGTTTATAATATTCAAGTTACTGGTACATCAGGCTCATTGGTAAAAACAGCAACCTTTGTCCTAAATGTTACTCCAGCACCACAAGAAGCTTTTTCTCTCGCGCTTGCTCCAAGTGTAAAAAGTCTAGTTGTTGGTGATGCTGCTATGTTTACTGTGGGTGTAGTAGGACGCAATGGGTTTAATCAAGCAGTTAGTTTAAGTGCTACTTCGCCAAATCCAAATATTCAAGTTGGTTTTGCTGAGACTAGTCTTTCCCCTGGTGCCAATACTATAATGACTGTAAACACTAGTGCTGATACTCCTGCTGGAACCTATTCAATTATGATTATAGGTAGAGCAGGCAGTGTAGTAGTTACTCAGCCAGTTACTTTAATAGCACGGTTAGCCACATTACAAGTAATCATTAATTTTGACCCACCAGCAACAGGACAAATTTCTCCACCTCAAAATGTTAAGGTTATTGCTACAGAGTTAAAACCACCTACTATAGCACAAAGTTTGGCTAAGAATTTGGCTAAGAAAATAGATCCTCTGGCAGATTCTGATATAGCTGGGTTTAAGATCTATCGTCTTCCACAACCACAACAAGGCCAACCTGCTTTAACAGAAAGAGATCTTGTTAAAGACGAAAACCTAGTAACCACTTTAGCTGCAAATGAAACTAGTTTTCTTGATCTTGTTAATACAGGAAAAAATTCTACAGGAAATTTTGTTTATAGTGTAAGCACATTTTTTGGAAATGGGCAAAATAGCGGTGGTTCTCAGCCAATGGGAACAAATTTGCCTGTAATTAAAAACCCTGTTTTTACATCAGGTACCATTTTTGTTGATTCTCAAAGCTCATTTATTCAGTTAGGAGCAGTGATAATTGTAAATGGTATGGATGAGTATCCATTAATGTTTGATAATAGTGGCACACTCTTTACAGTAGCTAAAAAAATGAAAGGCTCACTAAATAATAAAACCCTTAAAAAGTTAATTACTAAAGGTGCTACTGTAGAATTAATGATTAAAAACCCTGATGCTAAACTCTCTATTACTAGGAGTTTAACTCGCACTAAATAAAGCATTTTTAGTTTATGAGAGGTTTTCAATTCTTTTTGGCTGAAAACCTCTCCTGTTATGTTTTTAAGCATCTTTTGTGCGACATATTCTAATCAAAGAAAACTGTTTCATATTTTGCGAAAATAAGCTAGCATGCCCTCCACGCTTACCAGCTTATTTTTACTTACAAAACTTTAATTTCCAGACAAAAAGTTATGACAAATGAACATAAAAAACCTGAATTTTTAGATGAAATTTCTCTTGAGCCATTAGAAGAAAATGATCCTTTAGATCCTTCAGACAATGCTTATGTAATGATTTTAGAAAATAATACTATTGTTTCAATTACTGCGCCTCCTACATTTCTTGATTCAAGCGAAGTAATAATGGCTACATCTAAACTAGACGACTCTATTCTTCAACGCTTTGAAGAACAACAACGTGCAATTAAGAGAATAGAAGAACAAGAACGAGAATTAAAATTAATGTACAAAAAATCCTAAGTTTGAAAAAGCTTAAGCTTGGCTTAATTATTCAGGGTAGTTAGCTTTTATGTCTTCTTATCCATTAGAGCCTTATCTATTAAAACCAATACCAGAAATTCCTCCAGATCAAGTTGTAAAACACCAAGTTAACTGCTTAAAACAGAACAGTAAAAAAGGTGATGACTTAGGGGTTATGGCAGTTTTTATCTTTGCTTCTCCTAGTAATAGAATGGTTACAGGCCCTTTAGCTAGGTTTATTCATATGGTAAAAAACCCGCTTTATGCTCCTCTCCTAGATCACCAAGAAGCTCACTTTGACCCAATCACTATTAAAGAAAACCAAGCAGAACAAAGAGTTACAGTAATTGATGAAAATAATAGGGCTAATCTATATATTTTCTACTTATCTAGACAAACAAATGGTTATTATAGAAACTGTTGGATGACAGACAGAGTAATGAGAGGGTAAAAGAAGCTAATTTTTTAGAAAGAAACCTATTTATGGAACAAATAGAAATTCCTGATTCAGATGAAAAATTATTGGCAGAGTGTGATGTGGAAACCTTTCGGGCTAGTGGCAAAGGTGGACAACATGTTAACACTACTGATAGTGCTGTAAGACTAACCCACAGGGCAACAGGGCTTAGAACTTCTTGTCAACAAGAACGTAGCCAACATCGTAACAAAGCTATTTGTTTAGCTAGGTTACGAGAAAAGCTTGCTAAGCTAAATTATTCCCCGC
>JAHFUF010000198.1 GCA_023265235.1 Blastocatellia bacterium | reverse complement strand
CTACTCCGTATACCTCCAATCCTTTGCGTGACAAGGCTTGAGCAATACAAGGATTAATAATTTCTATCCGGTTATCATAAATATTTACTTTTATTGACTGCTGGCGAACACAATAATCACGATGTACTAAGGCGTTTGTTAGTGCTTCTGTTATAACTGAACGGTTATAGTTGGATCGTGGGGCTACAGGTTCAGCAGATAGTTTATTTTTACGTATGCTAGTACTATCCCATAAATCTACATAACGCCCAATAAAACCTTGTGCTCGCTCAAATAGTGTAGCTAAGTTACCAGTAAACACTGTTTTTTCTACTATTGGAGCAGTTGGGTTTTCTCCTGAAATACGCTGTAATTCTATTGAACTACGAGAAAAAAGCTTTCCTAGTTGGTTACTATGTCCAAATAGTAGTACACCTGCGACAGTTGGAATTACAGTGTCTGCATAATCTATGCCTAATTGCATATCCCTCATTACTTGCCCTGTAGGATAATTGCTATTCTTATTAAAAAGCTCTCCTTGCAAATCACGAATATAAGACCAAACAAAAGCTTCGTCTATATGCTCAATAGTAGTATTAAAAAGCGGGATAGATTCATAATTAGTAGGTTTAGGCGAGCAAAAAGTTTTGTTACCTCGTCGGCTTTAGCCTCACGTATAGATGAGCCTTCTCGAATATAATAGCGGTGGTCAAAAGCATAATGAGGAGCGCGCCTTTCATCTATATCTAGAACAATAACGCGCTTTCCATTGTCAAAAGCTACTTTGTCAATATAAGGCCAAACAGGAGGGGTTATTTGTGTACGACAAATTTCTTTGAGTTCATCTTCAACTTGCTCTGGATCATCTAGTCCTTCAATATAGCGATTATCATTAACACCAAAAATAATTGCCCCTCCACCAGAATTAGCAAGTGCCACGATTTCTAAGATTATTTTTTCATTATTAGTAAGCCTAACTTTTAATTCTAGATAAGAATCTTCTCCACCACGAATTAAGTTAAGTAAATCTAAGTGTTCTAACCTAGGATGCTCTTCGTTAAAGAGCCTCTCATAAAAAGAGCGTTCTGAATTAGGTTCGCGTCGTGAAGGTTTAAATTTTTTTCGTCTCATGAAAACAAAAAAACACCGTTAAATTAATAATTTAATGTCTAAAATTCTAAAGCATGTAAACTTTTCCAAACCTAGTCATAAGCTTTCTAGATGCTTTTCTTACTGCTTCATCTGGATCTGCAAAAGCATTGCGAAAAATGTCTAAATCATTGTCTTTATAGTTCCCTGTCTGCAACCAAATAGTTAGTAATTCAGCAGCAAATAAGCGTAAAGCTGAGGCACGGTTGCTAAAAATCTCTTTTAGATTATTTATCCCTTCTTCAGTAAGAGTTAGATTGCCATCACTAACGGTTAAAAACAACCCTTTTGCCAAGGCTTTTTCATAAGCAGACTTACTACAAATTAAATAAAACCTTCCATCATCTCCTGGCAAAATAGTGCCCAAAGTTAACTTTGAGTCGTTAGCCTCTATCGCCTTTCGCAATAAATTTTCAAAGTTTCCGTCTAAAACTTGATCAACTTGTTTCCACCTACTAGTATGTTTACCATTATCAGTTTTGATTATCAAAGTTACTTGACCTGATTTTGTCCACTTTTCTTCTACATTAGTAGGGACAAAAATTTTATGCGAGCATTCAACTAAAGCTTCAACCAAAGCTTTATGTACTCCTACTTGTTCAACACAGTCCAAATACTGATAAACTCCGGGTAAACACAAATCTGGTCTGTTATAATCATCATCTACTATCTCATCTTCTGTCACATCACGAAGAGTTTTAGGTAAGCCTTCAAACCAACCTATTTCATCTAATTTTCCTAGGTATTCTTTAGCAACGCGTACACGACCTTCTAATAATTTTTGATCTCTAGTGCGAATATAACCATTTTGTGCATTAAACCTAATTAGTTTACTAGCAAGAGTGGTTTGTTGTTTTTGGCATTTTTCTAGTTCTGCACCATATTTTTCAATAAATTCCGTAGCTAATTTTTTAATTGCTGTGTCTCTATCTTTAACAGCAGATTGGAGAGTTTTAGCACCTTCAAAATCAAACCATCCAAACTCAAACCACATTTTTAGCATAGTAGCAGCATGTAAGCGTAAGGCTGATTTTTTATCACGAAGCCTATTGATTAGGCTATTTACTGTTTCATCTGAAAAATTTAAATCTCCATAACTAGACAGAAATAGCCCTTGTTTTAAGCCTTTTAAGTAAGCAGCTTTGTTACAAATAAGATAGAGTACCTGTTGATTTCCTAACCAAATAGTCCCTAAAGTTAATTTAGGATCGATTCTCTCAATTACTTCCCGAATAAGGTAGTCAAAATTCTCATCTATATAACTATTTTTGGCCAACCATTCATGAGCATATTCTTTTCCACCAATAACAATAGAGATCTCTACATAAGTTCCATCTGTCAAATCCACCCATTTTTCTGCCACCGATGCGGGTTTGAAAAGCCCATAGGAGCTTTTTGCTAGCCCTAACGTAATTTCACTATGTACCCCTTCGTATGTTGCAGACTCTAAGCTTATTAGTAAGCCATGTAGACATAAATCTGGTCTTCTTTTCTTGTCTTTCTCCATATTTTTTCGAGTTATTTCCAGAGTTTCTTTAGGAAAACCCTCAAACCATCCTATAGACTCTAGGTTTTTAATATATTCTTCGGCTATTTTAGATTCTCTTGCTTTTCTCACCATTACAAAAAAAGTCTCCCAGATATGAAGTTATTTAGAAAATTAAAGATAAATACGATGTGATTGAATTTCCAGTTAAAGAGCAATAATAACTCAAAACCTACTAATTAAGCGAAAAACTTTTTCCTATTGGAATAAAATTCCCTCAAATACTATTTAACATAGCAAACATTTATTACTAAACTATGGACAATGGTTTTTATAAAAACTACCTATCTAAGTTTAACAGCTAGTATTCTTAACATCCTAAGAATAAACAATTTATGACAACTGATTATTCAGCTTCACCTCCATTAACAGAACAGTTAGAAAATTTTGAAAGTTTAGCGTTGCTCCACACCCAAACCTTACTAAGAACAGCTACTAGGATGTGTGGAAACGCCTCAGAAGCAGATGACATAGTACAAGAAACTTTACTTAGAGCATGGAAATATTGGCACACTTTTGAGCTAGGCAGTAATTGCCGTGCTTGGCTCTTCCGCATAATGATCAATTTGATTCACCGTCGCCGAGAGTCTTTATCAAGCCTAGCTGAACATGTTTCTGTAGACGAACCTGCTATGGCTAATGTACTACGCTTTGAACCAAAATTAGAAATGGATGAACGGGGTGCACTATCAGCACTTAATAGTTTACCAAAAGAATACCGAGATATAATTTTCCTAGTTTTAGTAGAAGAATTTTCTTATAAAGAAGCGGCTGTAATGCTAAATGTTCCTATGGGTACAGTAATGTCACGACTGCATCGTGCCCGCCAAATGATGAAAAAACTAATTTGCCCAGATCAAAAAGAAGATGTTGCAACAGCATAAAATAATATAAAAATAAGGAAATAATTATGAACTTGCTTAACTGCCATCAAATTAATGAGCTACTATCTGCTTATTTAGAAAATGAATTAGACCCCACTACCACATTAACAGTAGCTAATCATCTAGAAAAGTGTTCTCTATGCGAAAGGGAACTAGCTTTTCTGACAAATGTTTCCAACTTAGTTAGATCTGCTGTTGAGCAAATAGATAAACAAGATCTGTCCCTAATATCTCGTGCTAGCACAATTAATGCTTATGTTAAGTCACAGATAGCGATAAACCCTCAAACATCTCCTCAGGCTCAAACTTCACAAACCCCAGTTAACTCATATACTTCAGCAGAAACAGCATCAACAAATAATGTGGTTAGACTAAATACACATCAAAGGCGGTTAGCAGGGGGAAAGAAAATACTTTTGTCTCTTGCTGCCTCTTTAGCAATTGTGTTTTTAAGCCTTTTTGCTATAACTTACTATTCTACGACTACAGGCCCATTAATGAGCGGCGTAGCGCGTAACCATCAACTTTGTAATGTTATTGAATTATCAAATATCGGTTGGCATAAAGGGCATTCAACAGAAAATCTATTAGAAGTAAACAATATTAAACTACCTCAATTAAACAGCTTAGGGATAGAATTTTATAATTTACACCCTTGTAAAGTCTACAATGCACCTTTCCTACACCTAATGTATAAGAAAGGGAATAAACCTGTCTCTATTTATTATGGTTCAGAGAATACAGTAGCAAAACTTAAAGAAACAATCCCAAATATTGTCCCAAACAAATTATACCTACAACAAGAGTCTGATTTACAGATTGGAGCCATTAGTACATTAAAAAATAATCTATGGCTTATCGCAGGTCAATTGACTGAACAAGAAATCAATGCTATTACCTCTCAGTTACCTATGAATTCCTCATCTGAAACAGAGCAATCACAACTCTTTCACTAGAACTTATGTTTAGTTTAGTTGAGCGTTATTTTGGCTGGTTACAAAAAGACAACCCTACTGGTGATGTCCAATATTACCCAATAATCAAAAATAATTACCAATCAGAAATAATCGGACTTTACTTAGTTGGAGATATTACTGGGCTACCATTATTAAAATTTGCTACTAAGCAGGGACACGAAGTAATTAGTAAGATTGCTCAAGAACTAGCAGAAGAAAAAGCCACTACTCAAGCAGCGACTCAAGTAACGACTCAAACAGATTATGATGTAGCAATAATCGGTGCAGGAGCAGCTGGGCTTTCTGCTGCTCTACAAGCAAAAAAAGAAAACCTTAAATATATTGTCCTAGAAGCAAACCGTATCGCTAATACAATCCTTAATTTTCCTAGCGGAAAACTAATTTTTGCTGAACCTACCACAATTACTTCACCAAGTATTTTACCTGTTACTGAAGCAACAAAAGAAGATACATTAACAGCTTGGTACAAAGTGTTAGAGCAAGAAAAATTGTCCATTTGTGAAGGAGCAAAAGTCCAGGGCATTAAAAAAAATAGTGATGGTATTTTTGAAGTTTTAATAGAAAACGCCCCTAGTCTCTTTGCTAGGAAAATAATATTAGCAATTGGACAATCAGCTAATTCTCGTAAGCTAAATATTAAGGGGGAAAAGCTTGCTAAAGTAAGTAATAAACTTTATAGCCCTCTAGACTATCAAAACCAAAATATTTTAGTAGTTGGAGGTGGAGACTCTGCAATAGAAGCTGCTTTAGCCCTAGTAGAAACAGGCAATAATGTTACTTTGTCTTATCGACAAGAAAGGTTTTTCCGCCTTAAACCCGCTAATGCCACAAAAACTGCTCAATATATTAAAGAAAACAAACTAAAAGCTATTTTTAATTCACAAGTTAAAGAAATTCATGACCAAACTGTAACCCTGATAGTAGGAAAAAAAGATGTAACTCTACCTAATGATGTGGTTTCAAAATGATAGGATCAGAACTGCCCTATGAGTTTTTAGAAAAAATTGGGATTAAAATAGAAAATAGTTGGACATTAATTAGATTTTTTTTCTACTGCTTGTCTATTTTTATTTTCACCCTAGTTTATTTTGGTAAACACCTAAATGGCACTTCCCTACTTCAACAAGAAGGACAGTTAACCGAGTGGATTGCACCTAGTTTAACCATTTTTCTAACAATATCTCTAGGGTTTCTTGGTTACTTACGTGTACAAAAACAGACAATAAAAAATGTTACTATTCCAATAATTATAGCTATAGTAACCCTAGCAATCTCACTATTTTCACTTTGGTATGTTAGTGGCAAGGAACGTTTTTTATTACTAGAAAAACCTCCTGATTTTTGGTACAGCTTTCTCTACAGCCTAGCAATAATAACCTTTGGTACTAAACGAATTATTGATAAAAAAAACTCCTATATAACCAAACAAACTATTTCATTAATTTTTTTTCAAGTATTTTTGCTTTTTCTTTTACCCCAATACTTTCTACCTTGGACAGTTGAGCATAAACTTTTACCTCAATGGCTAGAACAACATGCTTTTCCTGATGGCTCCTACTGGCGAGTTTATGGCTTTATTTTGGCTTATCCATTATTTATTTATAATGTCCTTACTTATCAACCAATAATGTTTTGGCTAGTAGTTAGCATAATACAAACTTTTATTATCATTCCTGTTTTAATCTACTATTTTGGCAAAGGTGCTTATTGTGGCTGGATTTGCTCTTGTGGTGGACTAGCAGAAACTCTTGGTGATAGTTATCGGACACTTGCTCCACATGGTAGGGCTGCAAAAAAATGGGAAAACCTAAGTCAAGTAATATTATTAATTATTTTTGCAATCTCTTTTGTTTGGATAATAGGCCATTGGACGTCTTATGGGGCAACAAATATTTTTGGTAGTAGCCTGACACAAATCAGCGAAAACCTACATAAATGCTATACATTACTTATAGATATAGGGTTTGCTGGTGTAGTTGGGTTAGGAACATATTTTTTTTACTCTGGGCGTACTTGGTGCCGCTATGGTTGTCCACTAGCAGCTTTAATGAACATTTACAACAAATTTTCTACTTATAGGATTTTTGCTGATAAAAAAAAGTGTATTAGCTGTGATATTTGTACTAAGGTTTGTCACATGGGCATAGATGTAATGGGTTATGCTAGTCAAGGTCGCCCTATGGATGATGTACAATGTGTGCGTTGCTCTGCTTGTGTTGTTAGCTGTCCTATGGATGTTCTTAGTTTTGGTCGTGTAAATAAAAATCATCCTCATGATCTACAAAGTAAGTTATATCAATTAAACAGAAAATAGGATTATTGTTTATTTTAAATTAAATTGTAGAGGCAGACCTATGTGTCTGCCCCTCTTTATCTTCTAGAGTTTACCGTTGATTGAGTTGGCTCCGACTCTTGAGGACGTAACCGCAAGTATGTCAACATTTTAATAATTAAAAATAAGGGGAAAATAAATACCTGTAAGCAAATTAAAGTCAAATAGGCTAAATCGTCCAAGCTTATTCCATATTGCTTTACATTATTAATAAAAAGGCTAGCAATAAAATCTGAACCAAGCCTAGGAACACCCAAGTTAAAAAGCCCTAAGAATAACAAAAATATTGGAGCACGCATCCCCATACGGTGACTAGCTCGAAAGGCTTCCATGCCGTATTTTTGCTCAACTATAGCAGTCTCCGAAGCAAATGCTCCACTAGGGAAAGTATAAAGCACTCCTAAAAAACAAAACCAAACTCCAATTAATTGATAGACTTGCCCTACAATAGAAGTAAAAAAGAAACGAAAACCACGACTAAAAAGCTTACTATAAACAGATAAAAAAGAGGTTTGCTGGTTTTGACTAGACTCAAAAATAGCTAAGTTTATTGCGCCTATAGTTAAAGAAGTAATTACAAAAGGCACCCCATAAACAATAGCTAATCTATAAAAAGAGTCGGTTATTCCTAGCTGATAATGAGTAAAGTCTTCTGTTAAAAAGCCTAAAGGAATTAATACTGTTGCTGTAAGGCTAAAAAAGAGAAAAAACCTCTGCCAATAAAGCCGTAGTCCTTGTCTAAGTACAGTAAAAATCTCTCGTATAGGAAAAAGTGTTTCCCTTTGTGTTGCACCTAAATTGACCATCCAATCTTGAAAGTGGTTGTTAGTTTGAGGAACTAGGTTAGAAATCACTAGACTTTGGCAACGTAGACAAATTTCTGTGTCCACATCAAATTGGTCTGTTTGATGACAAATTTCACATCTGAGAGATTTAGTTTTAGTTTTTACTCGAAAATTGTTTGCCATACTATTAACAATAATTAAAAATTATTTATAGTCAAACTTAATTATTTTCTTTAGGCAAAATATTTTTTGTTGGTGGGTCTAGTTGAACAAAATAGATGCCTGCTAGAACAAAACCACCACCAATAAATGTAAGCAACGTAGGGACTTCTCCAAAAATTAACCAAGCTAGTAAAGCTGCCCCTAATGGCTCACCCAAAAATGCAACAGAGATTAAAGTAGCACTAACATCTTTTAAGAGTAAGTTAAAAC
>JAHFUF010000831.1 GCA_023265235.1 Blastocatellia bacterium | reverse complement strand
TTTTTTGACGTTCTAAATAAGTTCTTAAAGAAATACCTTTAATAAACTCCATTACTAAATAATAGAGTTTTTCTACATGTCCAAAATCTATAACTTTTATTGTGTTAGGGTGATCAATAAGGGCTAAAGTGCGAGCTTCGCGAATAAACCTTTCAAGAGTAATATGGTCTGAAGTTAAATTAGGGTGTAAGATTTTTACTGCTAAGTCATTATCAATAAAAGTATGGCGGGCACGAAATACCGCACCCATAGCACCTGTAGCTATACGTTCTTCTATTCTATACTTATTAGCTAGAGTAATTCCAACTAATTGATTTAAGTCAAAAGTTCCTGGTTCAAAATCTTCAGGAAGAGTCTCTATTTCGTTTTCTAAACGAATGCTCCCACAGAGTCTACAGTATTTCATGAGGCAATTCCTCTAAAACAACTTTTTATTTCTAACTAGTTAGCTTAAAGGTTATTATTTAGTCTAAAATTTACTAAAACAACTAGCTCAATACACCAAATACCCAATCCTAATGTAGTATGAGATAGTTGTCTAGATTTAATTTAGGGCTTATTCTTTTTTACTTTCTTTTTTTCTTAACTATAGTTGTCTTGGAAGGATCTTTTTGTTTCTTTTCCCCTTTTATTTGCCAAGCGTCTTTAAGCAAAGTAAGAAACTCTTTTTCTTCTTTAGAAAGATCATCTGCCCCAACTATATCTTCAATAGCACTAGCTAATTCTTCTAATTTTTCATCTGGGAAATAATCTGCAAAGAGTTCAATAGTTTCTTGTAAGAGTCTAGGCTTAGGATCTTCTGAGACATCTTCTAAGCATTCTGTTACTAATTCTTCTAGGTCTACATCTAGGTCTAAGCCTTGAATAATCCCTTGAACAAAGCCGCAAATACCTTCAAGTTCTTGTTGGGAAATATCTGAATCCGCCCCAGCAAACCATATAAGTAAATGACATATTCGGTACTCTAATGGGAAATCTCCCATAGTTTCAAACATTTCTTCACTAAGAAAACCTTTTTTCGCCATAATCTAGTCCTTTATAAAATTTATAAAATTTAGGATAAAAGTGTCCAAATTCTTTATTAGTCAGAAAAATTTTTCAAGCTCTAATACCTTTTTAAAGGATATTAGAGGATCATTTGGGTTTTTCTGATTTTATAAGATTTATAATAAAAATATAAGAGAAGGAAAAACAATTCTACAATCGATTTAATTAAATCAAGGTAGGTGTAATGACACAAACTGGATAGCAACATTGTCTTACTATCCAGTTTATTAGTTTAATCTATTAGCAAAATAGCTAGAAATTAGAGCATTACTTATAGTTCAGTAACTTAGTAACGATCATACCCGCCACGACCGCCGCCACCACCACCACGACCACCACCACGGCTATCACGACCGCCACCGCCACCACGATTAAACCCACCACCGCCGCCGCGATTAAAACCACCACCGCCACGATTATTTTCTTGAGGTTTAGCTTCGTTGACTTTGATAGCACGGCCATTAAGCATATGACCATTAAATTGAGAAATAGCACTTTCGCCTTCGCTACGATCTGATAGCTCAACAAAAGCAAAGCCACGAGATTGACCTGTTTCTCTGTCTGTCATAAGTTTTAGGGATTGAATATTACCAACTTGGGAAAATAATTCAGATAACTCCCCTTCGGTAGTAGAAAAAGATAGATTGCCAACATAGAGTTTCATAAATTAAAAATACCTTTCTTAAGTTTGACAAGAACTGACAAATTAAATGCTTAGTGTAGATACCAAAGGGAATGGAATGCAAATTACCTGTTTTTCGCGAGTGCGAAAACATTGCCAGTTTTCCAAGATATTCAACATCAAAAGTCTTTTGATAGCAGTTCTCTAGTAGTTGTTTATTTAGGTGTATGCCACCGTTACTTGCTTGCCGCTACATTTTAGTACAGCTTTATATTTAAATACAAATTTTTATAATAAAAAATTAGATAAAAAAGCAGCAATTGCAATTTAGAGAAACTCAAAATATTTGCTTACAGTTGTAACTACTTTGTTAACTAATAGTTATATGAATTTATCAGAGTATTATTTTTTGATAACACCATTGAAACGTTAAAACCGCGTCTCTATTTTAGGTTTAGTGTTTTCTAAAGATGGTTGTGTAATTTTTCTACTTTTTTCTTAAGTTTAGAGGTAATATTTGTTTGACTAACTAAGGTTTTTGTTTACATGAAACATAACACTCAAGACCTAATTCAATTAGCAATCCAAAAAGGCTTATTAACTAAAGAAAACCTAAAGTATTTATATACGCAAGAGACACTTAATGCTGATATAGATAGTTTTATTGGTCAAATAGTTAAATCTGGCCTTTTGAGTGATAATACTGTAGCGGAATTGATTGAAGAGTTAAATACCTATGATAGAGTTGCTAGAGAATCGACACCTACTTTAGCTATGGCTAATACAGTAAAACATAGTGGTGGTGAGGCTAAAACAACTTTAGCAAATAAACAGGATACGCTTTTTACTGCTGCTAAGGAGATGGACGCTAGAGATACTCATTC
>JAHFUF010000197.1 GCA_023265235.1 Blastocatellia bacterium | reverse complement strand
ACAGCCCCTAGTCCTAATGTTGTTAGAATGGAAATTAATGCTGCATATGCTTTTATTAAAGACGCTTTTGCTAGCTTAGATCATAAACCTTATAAAACTAGCTTAAAAAATAATAGCATCGAGTTAGCATTTATCAGCCCAGAAGTAGGACAACGCTATCAAAAGGTAATTACCGACTTGCAGGAAAAAACAGGTTGGCCTATTTCAATACGCCAACAACCAGATCAAATGCAACTTCAATCTGTAGCAAAATCTTTGGTTTCAAGTAAATGTAAACTACAAAAAGAGCCTAGTTTCTTGCCACAAAATCACGCTATTTCTGTCAAATTAGTTAGTAAGCCTTCCCAAGAAGAACTTGACGAGCTTATTCAACAGTTTAAGGGCTTAACCGGCTGTTTGTTGGTTTTTTCTTAGTTTTTATTAAAAGAAAGTTGGAGACTTAGAAACCTCGATGCTATTATTGCTTATTCTCCAAAATGCATTTGACCTCTAAAATCACCAATACAAGAGTTTAAGGAGCGTTATCTATGAATACATTTGCCAATTCCAAGGCAAGATTATATTTAATTAAATCATTTGCTATTTTATTAATAATATTTTTAGGACTTTGGGTAACAAACCGCCCTATTAACCCTAAAGCCACTGCTGATTCAACATCCCCTACTAATGCTAATGTTTATAGTTTTGAAAGCCCACAAGTACATCCATTAGCAATTACTCCTGATGGAACACGTTTACTAGCTGTTAATAGCCCTGATCATAGATTAAGTGTTTTTGACATCACAGGAACCGCTCCTAGACTAATAGCAGAAATCCCTGTTGGGCTAGAACCCGTTAGTGTTGCCCCTCGCAATAATAATGAAGCTTGGGTAGTCAATTGGCTTTCAGATTCAGTAAGCGTTGTCAACCTAGCAACAGGAAATGTAACTAGGACAATAAATGTAGGCGATGAACCAAACGACATAGTTTTTGCTGGTGGAGCAAAAGAACGCGCTTTTGTTTGTGTCTCTGGTACTCGCCAAGTAAAAGTTTTCCAACCAGATAGTGACCAACCAAGTCAAGTAATAGAACTTCAAGGTAAATCACCTAGGTCACTGTCCCGCGACAGCAAAGGCGAAAATGTCTTTGTTTCTGTTTTTGAATCTGGTAACCAAACTACAATTATTTCTGCTGAGTTTGTACAAGAATCTGGCGGCTTGCCTCTGCCAACTCCAGCAATGTCGCCTACGTTACCTCCATTTCCTCAAACAGGAATTATTGTAAAAAGCAAAGGCAAAAAGAAATGGGCTGATGAAACTGGTAGCACTAAGTGGTCAAAGTTTGTGCCATTTACTTTGGCTGATAATGACTTGTTCGTTATTGATGCTTTAGCAGATAAACCTACAGTTATAAACACTGTCAACACTATTGGAACACATATTGGTAATAGTGTTTTTGATGCTACAAGCAATCGTTTATTTGTGGTTAATACTGAATCAGACAATGTTGTTCGCTTTGAACCTAAGGTTAGTGGACGATTTATTAAAACTCAACTAGGAATCGTTAGTTTTTCTGACAAAAAACCCAAGGTGAGTACAGTTAGTCTAAATCCTCATATAGATTACTCTAAGCCAGAAAGCAGTGAAGAAGACAAGGCTAAAAGTATCGCAATGCCAACAGATATTGTTCAAGATAGCTCAGGCAGATTCTATGTTTCTTCTACTGGCTCAGCCAAAGTAGGCGTTTTAGATAGTAATGGGGTGATTCAAGCTAGAATTAAAGTAGGCGATGGCCCTACAGGGTTAGCTGTAGATAATCAACGTCGCCAACTCTATGTATTAAATCGCTTTGAACAAACTATCAGTATAATTAACACATCATCTCAACAAGAAAGCAGTAGAGTAGCAATAGGCTATAATCCTGAACCAAATTTTGTTAGAGAAGGCCGCCAATTCCTTTATGGAACAGAGTTTTCTTCACATGGCGATATTTCCTGTGCTAGCTGTCACCGCAATGGTCACACAGATGGCCTAGCTTGGGATTTAGGCGATCCTACTGGTAAGCTTGACGTAGTAAAAACTCGTTCATTCCTTGGTAATGGAAGCTTTACTTTTAACCTACACCCTATGAAAGGGCCAATGACTACACAATCTCTTAGAGGTATTGTTGGAACCGAACCTCTACATTGGCGTGGAGATCGTGAAAGGCTTAAGAATTTTGATGGTGCATTTACTTCATTATTAGGTGGTAAACGTAAGCCAACCGAAGCAGAAATGGCAAAATTTGAAGCTTTTATTAAAACATTTACTTATCCTCCTAATCCATTACAAAACCTAGATCGTACCTATCCTAATCCTTCTTCTGGGCCAAACCCGGCTCGTGGAGAAAAAATTTATGTTCAAGATAGAACAGATCGAGGTTCACTTGCTTGTAACTTCTGTCATACTGTTTTTCCATCAGGAACAGGTACAAATAATTTACTCATTCCTGGTCAAGTACTTTTAATGTCTAATGGTAGACCAGAACCACAACCACTAAAAGTTCCTCAGCTTCGTGGCATATACCAAAAAACAGGATATTTAAGACAACCTGGTAAACAATTATCTGGTTATGGGTTTGCACATGATGGGGTGTTTGATACCTTACTTAACTTCCTAAAAACGGTAAACTTTACTTTTAATAATGACAGCGAACGCCAAGATGTCGAAGCCTTTGTACTAGCTTTAGACACAGGCACAGCCCCTAGCGTTGGAGCACAAATTACGATTAATGAAAACAACAAAACTGCTAATTCTACTACTCAAACAGTGATGTTACTGATGTCACAAGCTGAGAAAAATAATTCTGAGCTAGTAGTAAAAGGTATTTTCCAAGGTCAAGCACGTGGATTCTTCTACATTGGTAAAGGAATGTTTCAAACAGACCGAAGTGGTGAAGCACCTGTTTCTTGGCAGGCTTTAGTACAAGCAGTAAATAAAGGTAATGAGTTAACCTTTACAGGTGTGCCAATTGGTAATGGTCGCCGAATAGCTATTGATCATAACAACAATGGTAAATTAGATGGCGATGAGTAAAAGTTATTTGTAATATAAGTTCAAAAGCCGTTTAGGGGTTGTTTCTAAACGGCTTTTTGCTTAAATGCTTAGATTCTTTTTATCTATTATTTGAAATACTTTTTATCAGTTCTTCCCTACTTTTAATTTTGTCATTGTAGCCTTTATCACCATAAGGTTCTAAATTATCGAGCCATAATTTTAATTGCTCGTCTAGTTCTTCCTTAGGCTTTTTATTGTCCCCTTCTTTAAGTTTTATTTCATCTAAAACTTCAAAAATAAAGGCTACTTCACCGAACCTATTCCAATCTTCTTGAAGAGTTTTGCTTTTGTGACTGCCCATCTTTAATTGGAATCTATTACTATTTATAATTCCTTGTACATTTAGAGCACCCCCAATATAGATTTTCCCATTTATAGTATTTCTAATCTGATAAACCCCTACCTGTAAATCTTGTTGCTGGTAATCTTTCTTTAATTCTTTATTAGTTTTTTTCATTTCTTATTACCTATAACTGTTGAGTAGAATGTTAAAATTATTTGACTTCATGATTTACTTTTACAACCTGTTCTTTAGCAGCTTTATCAAATTCAATAGGAATATTCCAAACTAAAGATTTCAACTTGCAAACCCCTTTAGCATCATTAATTGGACAATAGGCAAAAGTAAATTGAACTTCAACGCTTGTTTTTTGTGTACTAGGATCAGCCTTAAAAGGAATTCTAAGTGGTAGCTTAGGATTTTTTACGCTAACAGAACGTAGACTTTCTTCAATTTGAATATTTTTATCTAAGGGTTTAATACGATAAACACTTGTAGATTCTGGGTTCAAATGCTGTCCTGTAGGAAGTTTTAAGTCTATTACTAGTTCATTTTTCCCTAGTGCGATTTTTTGTACCGTAACTTTGACATCTTCACGATTAGGTAGAATTTCTTTTGGCTCCGGGCCACTAGGAGCAGTTAAACCAGTAATTTTTAAGGTTGAAACCTCTTTGGTTTTTAGATCTGCTATGCGAATAGCATGATTATTAGTATCAGCAATATAAAGCTTATCGGCGGCAAAACTTAGACCACTTGGCTCAAAGAATGATGGTGATTTACCGTCTTCTTTTCCTGGTTTTCCTAAACCTAAAAAGGTTTTACAAGAGTTGTCTGTAGGGTCTATTACTTTGATTTTATGATTATAAGTATCAGCAACATAAAGCAACCCATTGGCAAATTCTACACCTAAAGGATGTTGAAGACGCGATTGTAGCCCTTTACCATCTTGATCACCAAAACCAAATAATTCACTACTACCTGCAATAGTAGAAACCTCCCCTTGATCACTAATATCAATGGCACGAATAGAGCTAATTTCACTATCAGCAACATATAAAAACCTTCCATTAAGAGCTAGCCCTGAAGGTTGGGCAAGTGCTGCTTTATAGCGAACAGCATCAACACCACCTTCTAGACCTGAACCAGCAAATGGGCCTATTTCATTAGTCTTTAAGTCCATTACCCAAATTTGATGTGGCCCAGCCATAGCAATAAAAAGATAATTAGTCAGTAATTTTACATCCCAAGGCGAGCTAAGCGCAGTTTTATCGCCTGAGCCAAAATCATTAAAACGCATTGCTTGTTTACCTGTGCCTGCTATAGTTGCGACTAGTTTATTTTTTAAATCTATGCTACGGATTAAGTGATTTTCTGTATCAGCAATATAAAGTATATTACCATCTGAAGAAAGAGCCATACCTTGAGGATGGTTAAAGGAAGTGGTTTTATAGTCGCCATCTACTCGCCCTATTTGCCCATTACCAATTACATCAATGGTTTCTCCAGTGAGTGAGGTAATAACTATACGATTATAATTGGAATCGCTAATAAAGAGGCGTTGTCCTTTTTCATCTGCTAGTATTTTGCCTGGAAAAGAAAGAACACCTGGGATTACTTTATATTTTTCTAATAAAATCTGTAATGGTTCTTCGTTAAGTTTACCCTTAGTACGAAAATCTGAAGCTATTTTACCAATTTCTTGCTCTAACTCATCATAATGGCCTTCACCAGAATAAAGGTTGACTACATAACCATCAGGGTCTACTAAACAAAGTGTTGGCCAAGCCCTTACAGCATATTGACTCCAAATTTCAAACTCACCATCATTAACTACAGGGTGTTCAATCTCATAGCGCAAGATTGCTTGGCGAATATTGTCTGAGTCTTTTTCATTCTTAAACTTTGCTGAATGGACACCAATTACTACTAACTCTTTGTTATATTTAGCTTCTAGCTTTTTAAGATCAGGAACAATATGAATACAATTAATACAACAATAAGTCCAAAAATCTAATAAAACTATTTTGCCTCGTAGCTCTGCCATTTTTAAGGGACGGTCGGTATTTAGCCAGCCTTGCCCGCCTTCAAGCTCTGGAGCACGTACACGACCAAGACGTTTCATAGCTTCATCTCCATTTTGAATAACACTTTTAGCTTTTACTCCTATATTTGGTGAAATAATTGTTGTGAATATTAAACTTAGAAAAAGACTAAATAAAACTATATACTTTTTTAACCTTTTATTTTCTTTAACACTAGTATAATTTTTTTGCATGATTTAGGAACCTCTAAGATATAGAATTAATACCATCGCTTTAACATTTACTTGTTGAGTTTGAGTAGTTTAATGTTTTTTCTTTACTACGACAATACGACAACTCCAACCCTATCTTTTATCAGTATTGCTTAACAGAATTTTTCCACAAATCCCATCTATAACACCTTGTAATATCATTTTAATTAATAATATTTCACCAATTTTAAGGAGAAACGCTAATGTCATTAATGTCATATAACAAAATGTTTATTATGGGTAAAGTAGGTAGAGAGCCTCAAATAAAACTTAGTGAAAATGGTTATCCTATTTGTTATTTAGCAGTTGCTACACATGAAATTGTTAAAGAACAAAAACTTGTTACTTGGTATCAAGTAATTTTACATGGTTATAAAGCAGAAGAAGCAGAAAAAACACTAACTAAAGGTAGTAATGTCTATGTTGAAGGCCATTTACACCTACAAGAAATGAAAGACAAAGAAGGCAAGCTTCATAATGTTTTAGAAATATCTTGTAAAGATTTTCGTTGCCTAGATTTATACTCAGAATCAAAGCCAGAACCAAAGCCAGACCCAGAACTAGAACCATATTCAGAGCCAAAATTAGAAACAAAGTCAAAATCAAGATCAAAGCCAAAGCCAGACGAGAACTTTGGCTTTTAAGCACCACCATCCAACCTAATCAAACACCTATTAATATTGTTACTACTTATCAATTTTAATACTACCTTTAGAATAATTTTAAATACCCCCTAAGCCTCTAAGCCTCTTCTGCCCAGTGCTGACACACTGGGCTATTATTTTTTCTCTATATATTTATCTCTTAAGCAAAGAACACTTGATTTTTGTGACTTCTGATCTGCATACTTAACCAGAAAAAAATTAAGGCAAAATTAGACCAAATATGTCTAGCAATAATGATAAATTAATTGAATTAACTGGCTCAGTTAAACGCATCACTTTTCACAACCCTACCAATGGTTGGTCAGTATTACGTTTAAGTGTAAAAGGCTCACTAGATGAAGTTACGGTAACAGGAAGCTTTGGCGCGATTACTCCAGGAGAAAATGTTGCTCTTTCTGGTTATTGGATAAATGACACTACTTATGGTTTTCAATTCAAGGTAATTACTTATCAAATATCTCGTCCAGCAACGTTAGTTGGGATTGAAAAATACCTTGGCTCGGGTTTAATTAAAGGAGTTGGCCCAGTTACAGCCCGTCGAATTGTGCAAAAATTTGGCTTGGAAACCCTAGACATTATTGAAGATGATCCTGAGCGTTTAACTGAAATACATGGAATATCTAGCTTTCGTCTAACACGTATTAAAAACGCGTGGGTAGAGCAAAAAGAAATCCGTAATATTATGACATTTCTTACTTCTCATAGTATTTCTTCTCATTATGCAGTAAAAATCTTTAAGCAGTATGGACAGGATACAATAAAAACCATTGAAACCAACCCTTATCAATTAGCCCGTGATATTTATGGAATTGGCTTTAAGAGTGCAGATAAAATTGCACTAAACTTAGGCTTAGCTCGTGATTCTGAAGCACGTTTGCGCGCAGGTATTACACATGTGTTATATGAAGCAACTGAAGATGGTCACTGTTTTTTACCTCAAGAAGAGCTACTAGAGCGTGCAACTACTGCACTAGAAATTTCTTCAGAAGAACTTTTTATTCCTTTAATTACTGCAATGACAGAGGTTAAAGAATTATACAAAGTCGTAGTACCAGCTATACCACAAGCCATTTATGTAGCACCTCTCTTTTTGGCTGAACGAGCCACAGCTATGCGCTTGTTAAACTTTAATCACCCGCTAGCAATTGACATGAACCGTGTAAATAAATGGCTGACTCGTTTTTGCGAAAAGGAAAATTTTGCCCTCTCTGATGAACAAAAAGAATCTATAGTTAAAGTAGCAAGTAATGGTGTAAGCGTTATTACAGGTGGCCCAGGATGCGGGAAAACTACTACTGTAAAAGCTCTGGTTAAGCTTTTACAAGCAATGGGAAGAAAAGTGCAACTAGCTTCACCAACAGGGCGTGCGGCTCAACGCTTAGGAGAAGTAACAGGATGTGAAGCTAAAACTATTCACCGAATGTTAGAATTTGACCCATCCTCTTTTTCTTTTAAGCATAATACAGAAAATCCACTTAATGGTGATGTATTTATTATTGATGAAGCATCAATGATAGATATTTTACTAGCCAATAGCCTACTAAAAGCAATTCCTTCTGATGCACAAATTTGTTTTGTTGGTGATGCAGATCAATTGCCTTCGGTTGGGCCAGGACAATTTCTCCAAGATATAATTGAATCAAGTGCTGTTGCTGTTGCCCATTTAACACAAGTTTTCCGTCAAGCATCTCAAAGTAATATAATTTCCTATGCACACGAAATTAACCAAGCTCGTATGCCTAAATTTGCTCGACCAGGGAGCGAAACATCAGATTGTACTTAGTTGAAGAAACA
>JAHFUF010000830.1 GCA_023265235.1 Blastocatellia bacterium | reverse complement strand
CGCCTCTGGTTTTTAGGAAGCGGTTAGGGAGACAGTTTGCATTTGCTTTCTGCCTCTGAAGATCAAAGAATCCCCCACTTCAAAAAATTCACAGAATTTTTAAGTGGCGGGAGGTTCAATCTAACTCATAAAGTTGTTCTTGAACAGCTTTATCATTAGGGTCTAGTTCTAGTGCCTTTCTAAAATCTAAAATGGCTTTGTCTTTTTCCCCTTGAGTCTTATAGAGTAAACCACGACAAACATAAGCATCAACATTTTTATCGTCTAATGTTATTGTTTGGCTAAAGTCTAAAATTGCCTTATCTGAATCTCCTTTGTACTGGTAAGCAAAAGCGCGGTTGTAATAAGCTGAAATATAAGTTGGTCTTAACTCTAGCGCTCTATCAAAATCTTTTATTGCGTTGTCGTAATCTTCACTAGCTTTATAAGCGTTACCACGATTGCAATAAGCTGAAGCATAATTTGGGTTTAAGCTTATTGCTTTGTTATAGTCTTTTATTGCTTTTTGTAAATCCCCTTTAGCTCGATAACTAAGGCCACGATTGTTGTAGACTATAGCAGAGTTAGGGTTAATTTCTATGGCTCTGGTAAAATCTAATATTGATTTATCGAACTCTTCTTTATCCTTATAAACATTGCCACGATTGTTGTAGTATGCGAAGTGATTGGGATTAATTTCTATAGCTTTATTATAACTGGCTAAAGCACTTTCTGTATCATGTTGATCGTAATAGTAGACGTTGCCGCAGGCATCATAAGCGTCGCCACAGGTAGGATCAATCTCTATTGCTTCGTTAAAGCAAGCTAAAGCTTTTTCTGGCTCTCCTATATATCGGTAAAAGTTACCCCGGTTAACGTAAGATATAGCATCCGTAAGTTTAGAGTGAATTTTTGCTAAAGCCAGATGCAAATTTTCCTCACTATAATAAAAATTTTTAGAAACGTATTGTTTCTTTGGGTAATTAGCAAAATTGGTACTTGTTGTTTGTATATTATGATGAGATGTTTCAAAAGCCTCATAAGAAATGGTTAATGGTTGGCTGATTTGTTGCTTAATAAACTCTGTAACTACTTGGCTCATACTCTGACTAATAGTTTGACTAATAGTTTGGCTAATACCCTGAGTAATACTTTCAGCTAATACCCGGTTTTGATAAGTTTCCAAAGCTTCTTTCATTTCGTTGGCATAGGTATACCGTTTTGTAGGCTCTCTTTCCAATGCCTGTTTTATTATTTCTTGTAAAGGTTCTGGAATTAGAGGTGAAGCGACAAGGCAATCTTTTGTAGATAAGAAACTTTGCAATTTATAGCAATTGTTTTTTGCTTCTTCAGGAAAAGGGAAATCTCCAACCAACATTTGGTATAAAATGATTCCCACTGACCAAATATCTACTTGTGGGGAGCGCTCACCATGAAAAGCTTCTGGTGGCATGTAGCGAGGTGTCCCGCCAGCAATAAAACTATTGTTTGTATCATTTACAATACGAGCTAAACCAAAATCTACTAACTTAGGGGTTGTTCCTTGTAAAAGAATGTTAGCCGGTTTTAAGTCACGATGGGTAATATTGCTTTGATGAAGGTGATCTAGGCCACTTAGGATTTTTATTGCCGTTTTTATAGCTGAATTTATGGGTAGTTGCTGATTAACTTGTTTTGACAGGTAAGACTCCAAAGAGCCACCAGAAACATACTCACTTTCCAAAACTAAATAGTCCCCATAAATATTAGCATCATAAATTGGTACAATATTAGGATGATTTTCTATCGTTGCCCATAGATTTGCTTCTCGTTGAAGTTTTTTATAATGGTCTAAATCTTGAGGGTTTGCTTTAAATACCTTTAATGCTACATTTTTGCTTATAAAAGTGTTTTTCTTCTTTGCTAAGTAGACTACTCCAAAGCTTCCACTACCGAGTTCTTTTTCTATTACATAATTTGGTAATTTTTGATTTAGTTCTTCTAAATTAATCATTTTAACCCCTATAGTTTCAAGTACTCTATGAGAGTAACTTAGTAACTAGCAATAAACTAAATATTAATGCTCACTCGTTTTAATTGTTAGGTTCCAAAACCCAATCTTCAATCTTTATCTTTGTTAGCGTAAATCAAAGGATCTCTACCTAATTTGACTAAAAAATCATTTAATAATTTTCGCCTACTCTTAAGGTAGACAGCTAGATTTTGCCTGTCAAACTTAGCATCCATAACATTTTTTATTTCTGGAACAAAGTAAGCAAAGGAGTTTATTTTCTTGCCTTTAGCTTGAATAAAGGTGTGAATCATTCCTATTTCAATTATCTTTAAATCAACATCATTCATTTTATAAGCAACGCGATCATCTGCTGCTGACCATTTTTTGCTAGTAAGTCTACGATATAGCATGATGATATCATCATGAGTCTTATATATCATCATGTAATCATCATGTGTTAACTGGTTAACCACCAAGGTGGTTAGCTCATTTGTGTTTTGGTGGTTAACCACCTTTTCCATGTAGTCTCTTAGTGCTAGCTCTACTACATCTTGTAAGAGTAAGTTCTTCTCTTTACAAAAAT
>JAHFUF010000829.1 GCA_023265235.1 Blastocatellia bacterium | reverse complement strand
AATTTATTTAATTGATAATGAACATGTTCGTCCTGCTTTACTTGAAATTTTACACAATGCGCCTCTAAAGCCTAATTATTTTCAACGGTTGCGACATATTTTTAAGGCTGCTGAATACCGGCGCGATGCTGAAGTATTTGGATTAATTGCTTATCGTTTTGAAAAAGAAACTGAAATGTTCACTACCTATAAAGGGGCTAAAACTGTCTATATTACAGTTGATAATCAAACTGTTAGTGTTAAAAAAAGTACTCTAAGTAGCAAAGATTCAAAAATTGCTTATAGCCAAAATACCCGCAGATATTTCCGTAAGCGTGTTTGTAGAACATTAAAAAGAATAGGTGAGCTAGGACACCCTGATTATATAAAAATGGCTGTAGGTGTATTACTAGCATTTTCTGATAAAGATGCTAAAGCTACTCGTGAAATTAGCACTTATGATTGGCAAACTAGGAGTTATAAAAACAGTCGTTATGATAGTTACGCCGATTATTTAGCGTTTAACTATATTCTTTATGGTAATAGTACTCGCTATATGCTTTCACCAGCAGGAGAGAATTGGCGTTGCAGACCTACCTATAAACCTGGGGACCCAGAACCAAATATTCGTGAAGAATCCTTTCCTAGGCTTTGGGAAAATGTTCCTACTGGTCTACTTCACTTACTTTCAGAAAGCAATTGCCTCCCTGTGCATCACTTTGCGGTTAAAGCACTGCGTTCTTGCAAACAATTCTGCTTAGAACTTGATATAGAAGCAGTTTTGATGCTTCTGTCTAGACCCTATCCAATAACAGCAGAGCTAGGTTTTGACCTAGCAAAAGAACGCTATAATCCAGCTAATCCTAATAACCAATTGGTCTTAGCTCTAGCCCAATGCTCGTTTCAACCAGCACGTACTCAAGCTTACCAATGGATTGATGAAAACCGCCCCCATTTTGTACAAGATAAAAGTTTTATTGTCTCTTTAATAACTAGCTCTCAAACAGAAACTCGTGCTTTTGCTCGCAGTTTCTTACGTTCCTGTGTATTTAGTGATTCTGTAGCCCAAGATATAACCACTCGCTTGATTAACTATTTGCTTTCCTTTCAAACCGATCCTACAAACCCAAGCCTGATAGAAGAACTTAAAGATATTGCTGATACACTATTTAAGAGCTTTGCTTATTTACTCACATCTATAGACTTAAATGTTGTGCTCAACCTACTCGCTCATCCAATACTAGAAGTTCAAGAGCTAGGAGGTAATATCTTGTTAAATCATCACCTTAAAGCTAATGACCTACCACAAGATATAATTTTCTCGCTTATGAATTCTTCTTACGAATCTATGCGAGGCATTGGAATCAAACTACTTGGTCAGTTATCAGATGACCGGTTACTAGCAAAAGATACTTTATTACTTTCTCTTTGCACTCACACGTTGCAAGATATTCGTAACACTATTCGACCTATAATTGGTCGTCTAGCTCTTGTTAATAGTAGTTTTGGTCAAAAAATAGGTTTAAGTTTAATAGATAGGCTATTTACACCTGAAACCACACCTAAACTTCATTCATATATTGTTAACTTATTAAGAAATGAACTTAGTGTTGTACTGCAAACTCTTAATTGGGAGCTAGTATTAAAACTAGCCAAATCTCACTCAGCAGTAGCACAAGAAATGGCTGGAGTAATCTTACAAGCTAACCCTCAATGGGTAAGTAATTACACTACAGAGGAACTTATTCAGCTTTCCAATAGCGAGCTTCAAGCAGTGCGAATTGCGGCTCAAAAGCTTTTCAATAGCGCACTTTCTCGTTTCCAAAGTAACACTGAAGAAATGGCTATGTCAGTACGCTTTCTTGACTGCAAATGGGATGAAGAAAGACAAACTTGGTTTAAGATTTTTGAGAGCTACTTTACAGAAGAGCATTTTAGCCCAGTAATTTTAGTTAGTATTTGTGATAGTACTCGTTTAGATGTACAAAAATTTGGCCGAGATATGATTCTAAAATACTTTAGAAGTGAATCTGGTACTGATTATCTAATGAAATTAAGTGAACATCCATCACATAACATGCAGCTATTTGTTACTAACTACCTAGAAGATTATGCGACTAACAACCCTCAAAGACTCAAAGAATTAGCTCCTTATTTTATCACTGTACTGGCAAGAATTAACAAAGCTCGTTTTGCTAAAGAACGAATCCTTCATTTCTTAGCAACAGAAGCACAAAAAAACCTTAGTGCAGCACAAACAGTAGCAGAAATTCTTTCCCGACAGTCTGTTACTATTGCTATTAGTGATAAGGCACGTAGCATTGAAACAATGCTACAAATTCATAGTGCTTATCCAGAAATAGCACTACCCATTCAAGTTAAGCCGTTGGAGGTTCGTCGTGGAATTTAACTACTCATATAAAAATAATTCCCAAGTTAATAGTCAAGCTAATCAGACAAAATGTCTTTTTCCCCTGATACAAAACGCGAACCAACCTATTTTAGAGGAGAGCTTGGAAAAAATGTTGAATTTCGTGAAGCCATCAGCGCGTTACATAATGTAGTAGTTTCTGATCT
>JAHFUF010000196.1 GCA_023265235.1 Blastocatellia bacterium | reverse complement strand
ATTCCTTGGCGACCAGCCAATTGTCAGACAATTACCTAATGGTATTGTGTTTGTCCCTCTTTCTGCTTCTCCAGTATTAGTAAGAGCAAACTTTACTGATGCTAGGATTTTTGGGTTTGAGTATTCTCTACGTGCTAAGTTAACAAAAGATTTTTCTTTTAACGGTAATTTCACTTATCTTCGTGCTAAAGACAAAGTTACTGGAAGACCTCCTAATATTGAAGGTGGCACACCTCCACCAACTGGTTTTTTAAGCTTCCGATACGCTCCAGCAGGTAAAAGGTATTGGGTAGAAGCCTATTCTAACCTAGCTGGCGAACAAGAGCGTTTGTCTTCTTTGGATTTGTCTGATCGTCGTACAGGAGCAACTCGTTCACGTACTAGTATTGCAAATTTCTTTAATAATGGTGCTAGAGTTCGTGGTTTGATAAACCCTGGAACAGACGGACGTTTTGGTACATCGGATGATCGTTTAATTGCTACTGGCGAAACACTTACTCAAATACAAGGTAGATTACTAGGTTCAGCAATGTCTGCTCCTCTTTTCCGTACTGTACCTGGTTATGGTTTAGTAGGGTTACGTGGTGGAATGAAAATTAAAGAAAACTCTGAATTATTTTTTGATTTTCAAAACATTGGTGATAAAAGCTATCGTGGCATCAGTTGGGGAATTGATGGCCCAGGTCGAAGTGTCACAGTAAGATATAGTTATAAATTTTAGTAGGTGGCAGAGACCTGTCTGCCCTTCTTTAAGTAGCCATAGCCTTATGCTCTTCTTAAGTAAGGTTTGCTATCCTCCTACAACAAGTTCCCTTCTCAATTACATTGTAAGTTTTGAGTAGCCTAAAGCTGAGGTTTTAGGCTACATAATTTTTTTCACCGGGAAAAATTATGGCTACGTATCTGTACCAACCTATACAACATTAACTATACTAAGTTCATCTAAGGCGACGAGCCGAACCACAAAAATCTTCTCATTTGTGGTAATCTTCAGCAACTTAATAATCCGATTAACTATTAATTAACTGTTTTATCAGATCGCCAAATCCAAATAAGGACGAACCTATGTGTTCGCCCTTATTTATGTAATGTTTAAGAACAAGAAGGGCGAACAGTTCGCCCCTACCAGGAAACTTTTATGGAAAATTGGCAAGAAAATCTAAAAACTGCGGATGCCAAAAAGCTTAACACTATTTGTTGTTTCTGCTCTTGTGGCTGTGGAATGATTGCGTCTGTAAAAGACGGTAAGCTTATTGGGCTAGAAGGTGATCCTAATCACCCTATTAACCAAGGTGCTCTTTGTAGCAAAGGTGCCGCAGCAGCAGAATTACATCGCTCTTTAGATCGTGTAACAGAGCCGCTTTATCGCAAAAGTTATGCTGATAATTGGGAGCCTGTAAGCTGGGATTTCGCACTCTCATTAATTGCAAAAAAAATCTATGAAACCCGTGAAGCACATTGGGAAAGCCATGAGAGTCTTCCTAATGGTCAACAAGTAGCTGTTAATCGTATGGATGCTGTGGCTTTTTTTGGCTCGGCTGTTTGCACTAACGAGGAAACTTACTTAGAAAAAAAGCTAGCACTGCTTTTAGGTACAAGCTACATTGAACATCAGGCTCGGCTTTGACATAGCCCTACTGTTCCTAGTTTAGGAACAAGCTTTGGGCGCGGTGCTTCCACTAATCACTATATTGATTTTAAGAATTCTCGCTGTTTTTTGATTGAAGGCAATAACACGGCGGAAAATCATCCTATGGCAATGCCTTGGATTATGGAAGCTAAAATGAAAGGGGCAAAAGTCATTCATGTTGACCCTCGTTTTACTCGTACTTCTGCCGTAGCAGATATTTATGCCCAAATTCGCCCTGGTAGCGATATTGCTTTCCTTGGAGCAATGATTAGTTACATTATGACTAATCACCACTACGACGAGCAGTACTTAAGAGATTTTACAAATGCTGCTTATTTAATTCATCCTGATTATAAGTTTGAAGAAGGTTTGTTTGTTGGGTTTGATGAAGTACAAACTAGCTATGATACTAGCAAATGGACTTATCAACTAGATGAAGAAGGTAAACCTAAAGTAGCAAAAGATTTAGACGCACCTCACACAGTTTTTTCGCATCTCAAAGCACATTTTGCTGAATATAGTTTTGAAAAAGCAGCCAAAGTTACTGGTATTCCTGCTTCACGTCAAAAACTAATTGCTGACACATTTATTAATAACCGTCCTGGAACAATTCTTTATGCTCTAGGAGCAACTCAACATACTTATGGAACTCAACACATTCGATGTTATCCAATTATTCAACTCTTACTAGGTAATATTGGTAAGCCTGGTGGAGGAGTTGCTGCTAATCGTGGTGAATCTAATGTCCAAGGAGCAACTGACTTAGGTGTAGCTTGGGACAAATTACCTGGTTACTTAACCGCTCCATCAACAGACACTCCAACACTAAAGGACTGGACAGAAAAAAATGGTACTTCTAGGGCTAAATATTTAATCAACTTCTTAAAAGCAACTTATGGAGACAAAGCACAAGCAGAAAACGATTTTTGCTATGACTGGTTACCTAAACAGAGTACTAAGATAAACTACTCTGCTTTTAAGATGTTTGAAGCAATGGCAGATGGAAAAATCCGAATGTTAATTAACATAGGACAAAACCCTGCTGTATCAAATGCTAACCATAGTGTCACAATGCAAGGTCTTGCAAACCTAGATTTACTAGTTGTAGTAGATATTTTTGAAACAGAAACAGCTTCATTTTGGCGAGATCCCAAGTTCAAACAAGATGTAGCAACAGATGTTTTACTTTTACCTGCGGCAAGTTTTCTAGAAAAATCTGGTTGTATTACTCATAGTGGGCGTTGGCTGCAATGGCGTGATGTGTGCGTGTCACCACCTGGACACGCTAGGACAGACCTGGACATTTTAGATCAGGTTTTTAAGCGAGTTCGTGCGTTATATCAAAACTCAACCGATCCTAAAGACACGCCAATACTAAGTGCTATTTGGGATTATGGCGAAAAAGCAGACTATCTAGAAGTATTAAAAGAAATTAGTGGAAAAGTCTGGCAAGATCGTGATGTTAAAGTGGTTGATCGTGAAATAGCTTTACGTAAAGGCCATCAAGTACCAAATGTAAGAGCATTACAAGCTGATGGTTCAACTAGCGCGGGTTGTTGGCTTTATTGTGGTGCAGTAGGTGAAGAGCAAGGACAGGTTGTTAACTACACTGATAGTCGAAACCCTGAAGACGAAAGTGGTTTAGGCTTGCACCCTAACTGGGCTTGGTCTTGGCCGGGCAATATTCGTATTCTTTACAATCGCGCTTCTTGTGACCTACAAGGCCAACCAAGAGAAGGAGTTAACCCGCTAGTATGGTGGGATAAAGACAATCAGCGTTGGCAAGGAGCAGATATTCCTGATGTAGTCGATCCACTAGCCACACCTGATAGCGAAAATGGTCGCAATGCTTTTCGCTTTTTGGCTGAAGGACGAGCGAGGCTTTTTGCTGCTCCCTATGCAGACAAAGATCCTAAAACAGGGCTAGTTCGTGATAAATCACCAGTGTTAGTTGATGGGCCATTACCAGTTTATTATGAGCCAATAGAAAGCCCAACAGTCAATATTTACCACAAAGTACAAAATAACCCTGTAGTAAAACATCGTGGCTCAAACCCTGCTACAATTGAGCAAGCATCAAAAGATTTTCCTTATGTTTTATGTACAGGTTTTATTCATGAAATGTGGGGCGGAGGCGCTATGACACGCCGAATGCCCAAGTTAGTAGAATTAATTCCAGAACCTTTTGTGGAAATGAGTAAACAACTAGCGGCTAAATTAGGGATTAAAGCTGGTGATCACATTCGTCTAACGACTACAAGAGGTTTTGCTACTGCTCGTGCAGTAGTAACAGGAAGGATTCAAACCCTAATAATTAATGGTAAGCAAGTAGAAACACTTTGGGCACCTATGCATTGGGGAAGTTTAGGAATGAGTTGTGGTAGTTCAATTAATTCTGTAACCATAGATGCACTTGAACCTAATGTCCAAATTGCAGAAAACAAAGCTTGTTTATGCAATATTGAGAAAATTTAAATAAACACTATCGGAAATAATGAAAAGTAAGGGCAAACCTATGTGTTCGTCCTTCTTAAACATCACATCAGCCATCATAGCATTTACACAAAACAATTTACTGGTAATACCTCTATTCTTAACTCTAGGGAAATAAGAAGTTTTCTTAAGATTTTTAATGGTGTACTATAGACCCGATGAGCAAATAGCTTTCCTTATTACCTAATAGCTTAAGGATCAATTATTTATGGATGCAAATGTAGAGATTAGCAATGGAGAGGTGAAAAATAGCCCTATCCGAGAAGCTTTTCGTGTTTATGGCCATGTAAGCACTTTTGTTCGCTCTAACCTTTTTGTTATTTGGATACTTTTATTTATTGGTTTATGGCTTTTAAGTGTTGTTTTACGTAAAAATATGGTTGAAACGATGACCTCTACTGAGTTACTAGATAATTGGATTTATAACTTAGTACGGCCTTTTCCCTCTCCTAGTGAAGTAGGAGCAGCACTTTATGATATGTGGGCTAAACACCAGTTATTAAGCCATGTTTGGGCAACAGTTAAACTAAATGTAGTAGGGTTAACTTACTCAACAATTATTTCCTTAATAATCTCCTATTTAAGTGTAATACCTGTATTTCAACCATTTAATACATTTGTCAAATTATTGCGCTATATTCCTTTTATTGGCTTTACTTTAATCTTTTTCTCTCTCTTTACCATTGGTTGGCCAACTAAAGTAGCAATGCTTACTACAGGGATGACATTTTTCTTAGTTACTAGTATGACAGATGCTATAAATGCAATTCCTAGAATGAAATATGAACTAGCCAAGGTCTTAGGATATAATGATAAGCAAATTTTTTATAATGTAGTGGTACGGCCAACTTTGCCGCAAATGATTGATATGGTGGCGCAAAATGCTGCTATTGGCTGGATTATGATTACCTCGATTGAAACCTACAGCCGTAATGAAAAAGGGATTGGTACTCAGCTTTACGCTTATTATTCAACTAATAACCTTCCAGAGGTTTATGGACTACTCGTAATAATTGGTTTTATTGCTTTACTTGAAGACAATTTATTTTCTCTGCTCAAAAGGTACTTATTTCCATATAGCGTGATTGCAGAACGAGGTTAAAAACTTATGACAGAAAGAGAAAGAGTAGTTTCTGGGCCACTTTCCCAAGTAGATTTACTAGAACCATTATTAACTATAGATAATGTTTGCCAAGATTTTCTCTTAAATGATAGCAAACGGTTTCCAGTACTAAAAAACCTGTCTTTCGCTATTACAAATATTCGTAGTAAACCACAAATTGTTAGCATTTTAGGCCCATCAGGTATTGGGAAAACCACAGTTCTTAGGGTTATTGCTGCTTTAGATCGTCCTAGTAGCGGACGTGTGTTAATCACAGAAGATCAACCTAATAAAATGCGTGATGTTAGGTTAGGTGATGTAGGAGTAGTTTTTCAAAAATACCCCCTTTTTGATGACCTATCAGTCTTAGATAACCTAGTTCAACCAGGGGTAAGAATTGCAAAACTTGGTGTTAAAGAAGCTCGTGACCAAGCTCTTCAATACCTAGATAAATTTGGACTCTTTAAGCAAAGCCTTGCTTGGCCAGTACAACTCTCTGGCGGGCAACGCCAAAGGGTTGCTATTTTACAGCAATTAATGACTAGCAAACATTTTATTATTTTAGATGAGCCTTTTTCAGGGCTAGATCCTGTCAGCATTACTAGTGTTATTAAATTAATTATAAATATTGCTAATCAACATACACTTAATACATTTATTATTATTACTCATGATATAACATCAGCTTTAACAGTTTCTGACCACCTTTACTTGTTAGGGCGTGATTCTGATAGCAAAGGTGAGCAAATACCAGGAGCAAGAATTGTGAAGGAATATAACTTAATTTCTGAAGGTGTTGCTTACCTACCAGATATTGAAGATAAACCTAGGTTTGTTCAAATTCGCAAAGAAATTAAACTAGATATATTTCCTAGGCTCTAGATATTACAAAAGCTTTAGAAATATTCTGTAAAACTATTTCTATGAACAAATTAATATTTCTAAACAAAGATTTCTAACATTATTGTCAAAAATTTATTTTAATTTTAATTTAGATTTAGAAAGAGAAAATTTATGGAATCAACAAAAACTGTTTTAATCACTGGAAGCTCAACAGGAATTGGTAGAGAGACAGCCCTTTATTTCCTTGAAAAAGGATGGAATGTTGCTGCTACAATGCGCACTCCTGAAAAAAGCGACTTAGGCTCTAACAGTCGTCTTTTACCAGTAAGATTAGATGTTACCAAAGAAGAATCTATTAAATCTGCTTGGGAAGAAACCACTAAGAAATTTGCTAAAATAGATGTTGTTGTTAACAATGCTGGATATGGATTAACAGGCCCTTTTGAAGGTGCTAGCCAAGAACAAATTAAACGACAATTTGACACAAATGTTTTTGGGTTAATGTCGCTTTGTCAGCATGCAATTTCTGTTTGGAGAAGTAGTAAACAGCCAGGAACTTTAATTAATATAACATCTGTAGGTGGTAGGGTTACATTTCCCTATTATAGCCTATATCACTCAACAAAATGGGCAGTTGAGGGATTTTCAGAAAGCCTAAATTATGAAGTCGCTCCACTAGGTATAAAAGTCAAGCTTGTTGAACCTGGTGCTATTAGGACAGATTTTGGTGGACGTTCAGCAGATCATACAGATGATAATGCACCTGCTGAATATCAATCTATCTTAAAAATAGCTAGAAATAATATAAAAAAAGCTGTAGAAAGAAGCTCAGAGCCTATTGAAGTGGCTAAAGTCATTTTTGAAGCTGCAATTTCTAATTCATCTCAATTAAGATATAAAGCTGGTAGTGATGCTAAACTAATTCTTATGTTGAGAAAATTAGTTCCTGAAAGTGTATTCTTTTCAATAATTCAATCCCAGGTTTTTAAGGGAGCAAAAATATAGAGTGGCTTCAGTGATAGGCATTATCAGAATCAGGAATTTTTTAAAAACACTATAAATACTCTAAAACCTTATTTCCAATAATGCCTAAACATTGATTTGAGATTAAAACCCTACACGAATCAAGTAAGACATCTTAATAAAAAAAGTACGGCCATTACGACGAAAACCTGATTCTGGTTGGCCTGTAAATGGGCTAAATCCTTTATAGTTAAGATCATCATTATAACCAACAAATAGAGAAGTTCCTGGATTAGGTGTCCAGCCTAATAATAATTGTCCACGAACATTTGTAGCTAAAGTGTCATAGTCAATACGGCTTCTAAAAGAGATAAATCTAGTAAATTGATAAGTACTTCTAAAAGAAAAAATATTGTCATCAAAAGCCACTTTATTTGTATCTTTGCGAGTTAAACGGCTCTTTGTATAATCTAAAGATAGTCGCAGAGCATCAGTAGGCTGATATCTAGCTGAAGCATTAATAGTTAATGCGCGTCCTGTCCCAGGATCTAGAGCAACTGAAGGATCAATTAGAGCATTTTTGCTTACTCTAGGAAACCTTGGCCCAGCACCAAAATCTAGGTCAAATGCTGCATTAGAATAATTTATTTCTCCAAACAAAGAATATTTTTTAGATGGAGTTGTTTCAAAAAATGTATTGAATTGACGAAACCCTGTTGAGCGTTCAGGGCCTCTTAGAAATGCTCCTGCTTGAGTTGCTGTACGTTTAGCCCCAAATTCCTCTTCTAACAGGCGTTCATAACCCATTTGAAAGTCAGCACCAAAAAATGAACTACGTGCAAGGTTTAACCTAAGCTCTGTACTGTTAAACACGCCTTGTGAGCGGCCTTGGAAATCGTAGGTTATTTGAGAAAAGTTTACAAACCTTTTACTAAGAATAAGACCTTTAGCCTTAGGGTTACTACTAAAGCGAATAAATCCATTAGTTTCATTAGTGTTAATGCGCCGTGTAAAACCTACGTCAGCACGAAAATCTTTTGTACGCCCAAAACTCTCAACAAAATAACCAAAGTTGCGACCAGTAT
>JAHFUF010000828.1 GCA_023265235.1 Blastocatellia bacterium | reverse complement strand
ATTCGAGACTTTATCAGACACAGATAAAGTAGCATTAGCCTCTCTTTGGTTTTAGAGCAAGAAAGTTTTAAAAAAGTTTTGATGCTTAGCGATTTGGGTTTGAATAATTCACTGTAAAAATAGGTTACATGAACTTAGCAGTTAAAATCGTTTTTGAAACACAAGAAGCAACTGTAATGGTAGTACGCTCGGCAATGGGTTTGTTGCGCCGTCCATTTTATATTCGTGAAACCATTAACCAAATGGATATTGTAGGTGTTGGAAGCCTGCCTATTGCAATGCTAGCGGCTTTCTTTATTGGTGCAGTACTAGCACTACAAACAGCAGCAACATTACAAGCCTTTGGAGCGCAAAACTATACAGGTCGACTTGTAGCAACTTCCCTAGTACGTGAACTTGGGCCAGTGCTTACTTGTATCCTTCTAGCAGGTCGTATTGGGTCAGGCATTGCAGCAGAACTAGGTTCAATGAAAGTTTCTGAACAAATAGATGCAATGCGAGCATTAGGAACAGACCCTTTACGTAAACTAGTACTACCTAGGATTATTGCTCTAGTTGTTATGTCTCCTACTCTAACAGTGTTTGCAAATATAGTAGGAACTATTGGTGGTTTAGTCATTTCTCTAACCATACTGCAACTTCCTGCTTCTGTTTATAATACTTCTGCTCGTGATGCATTAAATTACCATGACATTTTTGGTGGATTGCTTAAGCCAGTAGTTTTTGGTTTTATTATAGCTGTGGTTGGCTGTCGATGCGGACTACGTACACAAGGTGGCACTGTAGGAGTAGGGCTTTCCACAACTCAATCTGTAGTAATGTCTATTTTATTAATTCTAATTTCTGATTTCTTCTTAACCAAGTTAATAATTGCTCTTGGCCCAACGGGACAATATTAATTTTATGAGCAATAGAAATCCTAATCACGCAATTGTATTTGAAAATATTCTATTTGGGTTTAGCGAGCAAAAAATCTTAAATGATGTTAGTTTTGCCGTTAAACCTGGAGAAACAATTGTATTAATGGGCGGGTCAGGAACAGGTAAGTCTACTACATTGAAATTAGTACTAGGGCTACTTAAACCTGAGTCTGGGAGCCTTTATGTAGATGGAGAAAACATCACTGATTTTACAGAACATAAAATGATGGCTGTAAGAAAAAAAATTGGTATGATTTTCCAAGAAGGTGCTCTTTTTGATAGCTTAAATGTTTTTGAAAACGTTGGTTTTCGCTTATTTGAACAAGGTTCAACAGAAACAGAGGTTGAACATATTGTTAGACAGATGCTTAAGTTTGTTAATCTAGAAGACTCAATTTATAAAATGCCTTCTGAGCTTTCTGGCGGTATGCGTCGACGTGTTGGTATTGCTCGTGCTCTGGTTGGGAAACCTAAAATTATTCTTTATGATGAACCTACCGCAGGACTCGACCCACCTACAGCCCGAACCATTATTGAATTAGCTATGAAGTTACGTGATTTAGAAGGTGTTAGCTCTATTTTTGTTACTCATCGTATCCAAGATGCCCAACAACTAGCTTCAGAATATGTAACAATAGATGAAAAAGGTGAAATAGTAGTCCGTAAAGATGAAAAAGGTACCTCATCTCGCACTAAGTTTATAATGTTAAAACAAGGAAAAGTGGTTTTCAGTGGATCGGGTAAAGAGCTTTGGGAATCTTCAGATCCATACATTAGAAACTTTCTTCTTTAAACCTCAATAGTTTTGGAGGTAAGACTATGGCAAATAAAAAAAATATTGGTTTTGCTCAACTAAGAGTAGGGCTATTAGTTCTACTAGCTGGTGCTTTAACACTAGCAACAATTCTTACAATTAGTGGAGATATTAGCTTTTTTAAGGATACTCTTACCATTCGTACTAAATTACCGCAAGTCGATGGATTACGTCCTGGTACTGAAGTACGTTTAGCAGGCGTCTATATTGGCCAAGTTAGCGATGTTATTCTCTTACCAATAGCTCAAGATGATAAGCAAAAAATTCAAAGCGTTGAAATAGTCATGAAAATCAATAATGTAATTAGTGGACTTCCTGCTAAAGAACGCATTAGAGAGGATTCTGTGGTTAAGCTTGGTTCAATAGGTCTTTTGGGTGACAAAGTAATTGATATAAGCCCAGGAACTAAAGCAACTAAAGCAATTGAGCAAAATGCTTTAGTCAAAGGGGATCAAGAAGCTTCATTGCCTCAAGTAGTTTCAAGCACTAGTAACATTTTGCAAGATGTTGACCGTCTTGCAAAACAACTTCGAGAGATTGCAGAAAATATTAATCAAGGTAAAGGCAATATTGGGTTATTTGTCAGAGATGAGAAACTTTATAATAATGCTAATAGCACGATTTTAGAATCTCAAAAACTAGTAGAACGTATTCGAGATGGTGGTGGAACAGTAGGTAAATTACTAAATGATCCTTCACTCTACGATCAAATTCAAACTACTACTAAAAAAGCTGAGACACTGATTGCAGATATTTCTGCTGGTAAAGGGACTATTGGGAAAATTGCTACAGACGATGAATTATATACTCGCACCAACAAGATTT
>JAHFUF010000195.1 GCA_023265235.1 Blastocatellia bacterium | reverse complement strand
CAGAAACTCTTTATGAACTCCCAATTACTATCCCGCCTCATTTTACTTTTGTAATGCGTGCTTTAACAACTTTAGAAGGCATAGGCATATTAGTTGATCCAAGTTTTAGTTTTTTTGATACAGTAAAACCTTATGCCAAAGAATTTATGTTTAAGCAAGAAGGTCGTCAGCTACGGGATAAATTACTAGGAAAACTAGTAAAAGGCGAAGATGGCAAGATTTCTTGGGATAAGGTTTGGAAACTAACTAAAATGGCAATTAAACATTATCTAAGCCCAGACCCTTCAAAGAAATAAACAATTATAAATAGTCTGCTTTGTTGCTTTGTTGCTTTGTTGCTTTGTCTATCAGACAAACATAGCCCTATTAAAAAAGGCTATGTTCTATGTTTTGAGTACAGGGTTGTTTAATTGTCTTAGGTTGTCTTAAGCCGCAAAGCGGCGGAATAATTGTAGCCCTGGGCGTAAGCCCTGGGTTTGCAATGAGATAGAGACAAAGCCCAACGGGGCGAAAGAATAAAAACATTTGTTGTTTATTCTTTCGCTACTTCGTAGCTTAAAAATCTAACCTACTGAAAACCCAGGGCTTACGCCCAGGGCTACAACTATTTCGCCCTTCCAGGGCTTTCGGAATTTTGAAAATTAAACAGCTCTGGTTTTGAGTAAGTACAATTAGGCTATGGTTTCCAGCCTTTATCTATTAGGGTTTGACGAGAAAAATCTAAGAGTCTTTGTGCCATATCAATTTGATCTTCTAGGTCTTGACCTCCAGCACGTTTTACAACCTCCTGATATCTCTTTAGTACATTAATTGCCTCACTTAGCCAGCTAATACCCGCTTTAATAAATGGTAGGCGCAAGCAACGCCCTTCTTGCTCAACCTTAGTCTTAGAAATACCTTGAGAGTCGTCCATTACTTCCCAAGTCATTTCTTCACCATCAGGAGTTAAACGCCAACTTGTCATTTCCTCATAAAAATGGATAGTCACTTGTTTTCCCTCAAATAGATCAGGCAAGTGATTCTCATACATCTGTAGCATATCTCCAGAAGATTCACCACTATACATAAAAGTACAGCGAGAAACTACCTTACCATCTACAGCTAGCCCGCAGCCTAAGTTATCTATCATTAAAGCCTTTAAGAAGCTTTCATCTTTGCTTAATTCTGGCAATTTTTCTCGCATATCACGAGAAGAATACCAATGTTCAACTTCTCCAGGTCGCCAAGTTTTTAAGTCCAGTGTTAAAAATACGCTCATCTATTATCCCCTTTTCCTACATTAGAAAATAAAATCGTAAATAACTTATGTGCCTCTTCTAGGTTTACTTTTACTATGTTTTCTCCGTCTAATGGTTGAAACAGCAAAATTCTCCCGTTACTACTAACCCCTAAACGAATTGTAATACCAAAATCCAGCAAAAACTCATAGGTTTCAAACCCTTCTCCACAAACCCCTCTAGGCGGTAGATCAATCCTATCTTGATAATTAGTTGTAATCCATTCTAAAAGTTGTCCTAGGTATTCTTTGGTGGTTCCAGAAGGCCAGAAATTATTATGTGTTTTTATTTGGCTGGTATCAAAATTCTCTAAAATATGCCGTGCAGCAAACTGTAACAAGTCATATTTTGTCCAATATAGCTCTGGCATAAATCTCACCACAAAATTATTTAAGGAATTAGGAGCTGCCAATAGTTAATTCTTTAATGATAAAGCAAAAGATTATGCAGATAACCCCAATATTGCAAGCCATTAGTCCTACATTCTAAAAATAAAAATAGCCCAGAAATTAAATTCCTGAGCTATATTAAGAAAAATTCGTTAGTAGATCGTAAAGAATATTTTATTCTGCAAAATCTCCAACTAAAATCACTTGGCTATTCATATCACGTACTTCTATATGTCTAATTTTTGTAACAGGGTCTAAGGAAGTAGGTAGGCCATCAGCAGATCCGCCTTTTTTGCCAGCCTCTTTCTTTTTGTTAGAAAAATCTATAACAAAAAATGCTTCTGCATTTCCTTTAATAGCTCTTGGTTCTCTAGAAGTGACTTCAGTACCATCAACAAATAACCTATAATTATCGCGGTCATTTAAGTTAACTGTAATTAATTCAAACTGTTGAGACGCTTCTCCTTCTTTTTTCATAGTAAAAGAAATACGTACTATTCCAGTTGCTTCAGGAGACATACCTGTAGGTTTTAATCTAATAATTTTACTAACTTGTTTTGGTTCTTTCCCTTCTTTTTTTTCTTCGCCTAATCCTTGTGCAAATGTTAAAGTAGTAAAAACCATTAAACAAATCATTGCCAATAAAGCTTTGTGTAAACGTAACATAACTATCCTCCAAAGAATTTTTTGTCTTATTTTTATTAGGTTCGGTGTGTTTGTTAGGAATAGGAGTAAAGAAAAAAAGTTTGAAAATTTTATGTTAAATCGGAAAACCTTTGAGTTATCTAAAGTCCAAAAAACTTCTTAATAGATTCCAAGATGTGTACTTGGTTTTTTTCTATTTCCTCATGGTGTATTTCTTTGTCTAAGCCTTGCACAATAGCTTCTAACCTTAAACGTCGCCGAGCCATTATATGAGCAATTTCTTGAGCAATTTCTGGTCGCTCTCTAAGGATATTTTGAAATGCTTCTTTGTCTAATCTGTAACATTCAACTTCTTTTAATGCCACCACTGTAGAAGCCCGAGGTGCTCCTGTCATTAAAGACATTTCGCCAAAAAAGTCTCCTGCTTTTAATTGCGAAACTTCCTTTTCCATAACTAAATCTTTAGTTGTATTACCTCCAGTGCTAACACTTACTCGAACAGAAACTTCCCCTTTAACAAGAATATATAGCCAATGAGCTTCTGCACCTTGACGAGTAATTACTTCTCCACTAGCAAAAGGAGCATAACGTATATGGGTACTTAATTCTCTTAATTCGCTATCTTTCAATGGATGAAACAACTCTGTATTACGTAAAGCAACTATATGTTGCTCTATTTGTTGTTCATGTTTTCTAATTTCTCGTTTATTACTTAATTCTGTAACAAATAAGCTGTGAGCAGGAAGAGAAAAGGGGATTTCAGCACGTTTGAGAGCATAATAAATCCTAATCCTAACATTAGAATCAGTTGGATCATCTGCTGCTAAATCTGTTAACCAATAGCGAACAGCGTAAGTACAATAACTATCCTTAAAATCCATTAAAATTGCGTGTATCTTAGGATCATCTGCTACATTTGGGATAGGATTAGCTTGTAATGCGTCATTAACATATCCTATTACTTCATTAGGGGTATAGCGAAAATCTATATTAAAGTAAATCCAACGCCTTGTTTGTAGTGGTTGACTATGGCGTTGTCCATAAATCATTACTTGATTTTTTATTAGTTGGCTATTAGGAACCAGTACCGTATCCCAGTTACGTGTTTCAATTGTAGTTTGTCGCCAACGAACTTCTTTTACCCGTCCAATATAGGGTTCTATCTTTATCCAGTCTCCAGACTTTATTACATGTTCAATTTCTAAAGCAAAACCTGCAATTATATTGCCTAGAGTATCTTGTAAGGATAAACCTATTACCGCTGATATAATTGCTGACGTAGTTAAAAGCCCTGTAACATTAACTCCTCTTGATGAAAGTATCACTAGCACTGTAATTATATAGGTTAAAATCACAGTAGTATCTCGTAGTAATCTAGGGGCTTTTAAGCGTAGTCCTCCTAAAATAACATCAAACAACATTAATGAACCAAGGTTAATTAATGAAACACTAACAAATGCTGTTGCTAGGGCACGCGCATAATCACTATAAGTAGCGTTATTGTTTAATTCTAAAAATATTGCTATAAAAACAAAACAAACATAAATAAAAATAGAAATGAAAACTCCACGCAGTTGTTTACGTTTTTCTGGAACAATATAAGCAACAAGCATAACCCCAAATATGGTGACTAAAATAAAGCTAATTACTCCACTAGCAATAAAGGCACTAACTAAATCCTGAAAAAAAGTTTGAAAAATAAAACTTACTAAAACTAGCAAACCCATTTTACTGCATCCTTTTTAGCTCATTAATAATGATATTCTAGACTAACATTACTAAAGCCCAAAAAGATCTTTAATAGATTTTAAGATACGAACTTGGGTTTGTTCTACTTGTTCTTTGCCTGCTTCTTTGTCTAAACCTTTTTTGACAGACTCAAGTTCTACTCGACGGCGGGCAATAATACGAGAAATATCTTTAACAATTTCTGGTCGCTCAGTAAGAATGTTTTGGAAGGCTTCTTTATCTAAGCGATAGCACTCAACTTCTTCTAACGCAACCACAGTAGCACTACGCGGTTCACCAGTCATTAAAGACATCTCACCAAAAAAATCCCCTGCTTTTAATCGTGAAACCTCTTTTTCTACAGCTAAAGATTTACTTGAGCCATTACCATTCATTGAAGCAATACTTACTTTAACAGCAACTTCTCCTTTAGTAATAATATATAGCCAATGAGCTTCTGCACCTTGACGAGTAATTACTTCACTACGGGCAAAAGGAGCATAGCGCAAATGTTCTACTAGCTCTTTTAATTCTGTTTCTGTCATTGAATGTAATAACTCTACATTACGTATAGCAGACAGCCGTTGCTCCATTAATTGTTCATGTTTTCTAATTTCTCGTTTATTGTTTAATTCTGTAACAAACACACTATGAGCAGGAATGGAAAGCGGGATTTCAGCACGTTTAAGAGCATAATAAATCCTAATCCTAACATTAGAATCAGTTGGATCATCTGCTGCTAAATCTGTTAACCAATAGCGAACAGCATAAGTACAATAACTATCCTTAAAATCCATTAAAATCGCATGTATCTTAGGATCATCTGCTACATTTGGAATAGGATTAGCTTGTAATGAGTCGTTAACATATCCTATTACTTCATTAGGGGTATAACGAAAATCTATATTAAAGTAAATCCAACGTCTTGTTTGTATTGGTTTACCATGGCGTTGTCCATAAATCATTACTTGGCTTTTCATTAGTTGACTATTAGGAACCAGTACTGTTTCCCAGTTACGTGTTTCAATTACAGTTTGTCGCCAACGAACTTCTTTTACTCGTCCAACATAGGGTTCTATCTTTATCCAGTCTCCAGGCTTTATTACATGTTCAATTTCTAAAGCAAAACCTGCAATTATATTGCCTAAAGTGTCTTGTAAAGATAAACCTATTACTGCTGATATAATTGCTGACGTAGTTAAAAGCCCTGTAACATTAACTCCTCGTGATGAGAGTATTACAAGCACAGCAACTATATATGTTAAAATTACTGTAGTTTCACGTAGTAACCTAGGAACTTTTAGGTGTAATCCTCCTAAAATAACATCAAATAACATTAGTGAACCAAGATTAATTAAAGAAACACTAACAAATGCTGTTGCTAGGGCACGCGAATAATCACTATAGGAAACCTGTCCATTCAATTCTAGTATTATTGCTAGTAAAATAAAGCAAACATAAATAAAAATAGGAGCTATGACTCCGCGAAGTTGTTTACGTTTTTCTGGAATAATACGAGCTATAACTATTGCACCAAGTACTGTAGCTAGGATAAACCCACCTGCTCCATTAGCGATAAACTCACGAATTATTGCTTGGGAGAAAGCTTCAAAAATAAAACTGGCTAAACTAAATAAAGACATCTCTATAAACCCTAGTTTGATAGTTTTAATAAATATTGGTGTTAGTTAGACTAGTTAGACCAAAATTTACTCTAGTGAGGATTTAGATAGTATAGCGAATTTTTACAGTTTTGTTACAAATATTTTACATAAATGTTACACTTTTACCGAAAATGAGTCCTAAAGTTGCTTAAAGCAGCTAGTAAAAATTCTATTGTGTGTAATTTATTTTACGGTTTTTGAGATAAACCCATTATCCAATTCAATCATTTTTTGATAAACCTTTTCCATTTTTGTAGTAACACTTTGCCAAGAAAAATGCTCTTCAATCATTTTGCGCCCATTATCACCTATTTGTTGGCGCAGTATTGGGTCAATTAAGAGTTTAATTATTGATTCAGCAATATTAGGTACCACCCCTCTATCTATTAAAACTATATTGTTGCCTGGTTGGAGAACTCCTTTACCTAAATCATCTACTCCTATTGATGAAACAACTGGTTTACCAACTGCCATTGCTTCCATTGCGGCAATACCAAGTCCAGGAGCATTTCCTAGCCAATGAGCTTCAATGGTTGCCGCAGCAAAATAAGCACCTATTTCTTCATGTGGTATACCTCCAGTAAAAGTTACATGAGATTTAATGCCTAATCTCTCTACTAGTTCAATGGGTTTTTGTATATAAATATCGCCAACAATCATTAAATGGACATCTGGAACTTGCTTAATAATTTCAGGCATTGCAGAAATTAGATCACAACGGTCTCGCAAATTATGTACATGTCCAAGAGAAAGTATTAAAGGACGTGAGCCTAAATTATATTTCTGTCTGAGTTCTAAGCCTTGTTCTGGAGTTGCAAAAAGTTGGTCAACCCCATAAGGAACTTCTTCAGCCCAAGGATGTTGATAACGCTCATTTATGTTGTCTACTACGGTTTGGTCTGGAGCAATTAAAACTTGCGCATGTTTGATAATCAAGTGTTTAACAATATTTCTATCTAAAAAAACTAATATTTTTAAGTAAAGTGGGATAGTATGACGTACAGGGGTATGAATTGTATTAACTAGGGGTATTTTTAGTTTTCTAGCAGCATAAGCTGAACTAAGTGCTGTATCAAAAATTTGACCATGTTGGTGTAGTATATCAAATTTTTTTTCCTTACAAAGCCCAACTATTTTACTTACATTCCTTGGGAAAAAGGTAAAAGAAAGATACTTAAAGCCATGTGCTATTTCCATTTGTGGAAACATCAAACAAGGAAGGCGATAGACCTCTATTCCATCCATTTTTTCATATTCTGCTGTATCTCCAACCCTTGCAGCAATAACTGTTATCTCATGTCCTCGCTCTACAAGCATTTTAGATAATCTAAAAGTAAAATGGGAAGAACCGCTTTTAATAGGTGGGAAAAGATTATTGAACATGCAGATGCGCATAGGCTTAAATCCTTAGAAATAAGGTGGTTTTGCTTGCTCGGCATTATACCATAACAAATCAGGCTGTTATTTTAATAAATTTATAAATTTTAATCGCTAAAATTTTGGCTGAAACGCTAGGGTTGATTGCTGAAAGAGAAGTTTTTTCATATACTTGAAAAACAATCTAACATCAGGATTAATCTCTCTATTTACAACTAATTAAAGGACATTATGCGTATAGTCGTAATAATTTTATTAGTCTTCTTTCTCTCTATTTCAAGTCTTGCAGCAGACAAAGGAATTGCCATAGGACAAAGCCAAGAAAGCCGTTTAGACGATAAATCACCAAACCGCGACGGTATAGCTTACGAAACTTGGATTTTTATTGGTAAAGCAGGCGATCTAGTAACAATAGAAATGTCTTCCCAGACTTTTGATAGTCTAATAAAACTCTCTGATGCAAATGGTAAGTTACTTGCTGTTGATGATAATGGTGGATTTGGCTATAACTCACGTATTGTTAGTAAGTTACCAAAAGATGGCAAGTATATTATCGAAGCAACTACAGTTTGGCAAATGCGTGGTGGAAGCTATAGCTTAAGTATTACTAGCGGTGAAACCCCACTTAAAACTGGTGAAGAAAAGTTAAAAGAAGATCTAGCATATTACGAACAATGCTTAGTAGAAACAAAAGATCCTACTTGGGCAAGCGAGTTACACACAGGCCGTTTGTCTGTGCTATCAGAAGTTAGAGCAGATAATCAAGCATTAGAAGCGGCTGAAATAGCAGTAGTACTAGCAGATCAAAGCGGTGACAAATTTGCCTTAGCTAGGGCATATTTGGCTATTACTGGCCGTTTGTTACGTGATGAAGAATATACTGGGGCAATTAAATATTTTGAAAAAGTCATTGAAATACAGCGCGAGTTAAAAAATCGTAGCGGTGAAGCCAGTACTCTGTCTGCTTTAGCAGATGCTTATCTCTCTTCAGACAACTACTTAGAAGCAAAAATATATCACCTAAAAGCACTAGAAGTTTATAAAGAACTCAAAGATCGACCTTCC
>JAHFUF010000194.1 GCA_023265235.1 Blastocatellia bacterium | reverse complement strand
TAATATTTGGAAATGCTCAGAAATAGAGTCTTTATCAGTATCTATTGGATAAATATCTTGTAATGTACGGAAAGGAAACATTTGTCCAATAACGCTAGCTACTTTAATAGTTAGTTGTTGGGCTGTTGTGAGCCTATCAACACGAGTAGTTATTATCCCTTGGATAGTATCTGGAAACGTCCAAGTGTCTATCTGCTCAACATTTATAGTCTGGTACTCACCATTTACTATTTGTATAAATCCCATATCACGCATTGCATAAGCTAATTCTTCACTAAAGAAGGGATTACCATCAGACTTACTAATAATTAATTCCTGAACTTCTTTAGGTAAAGACTTTACCCCTAAACGATCACAAACTAAGAGCAAGGTTTCTTCTGTAGATAAATGTTTGAGTTCTATTTTCTCTGTACCACTAACGCTAGCTAATTGTTTATAGTCTGCGATTGGGTCAGTCATTGGACGTGTTACTAGGACTAGAAAAAGGTTTTCTAACTGTTGGCTTACAGCTAGTAATAAGGCTAGTGAACCAGAATCTAACCAGTGTGCATCCTCCATAATAAGTACTAAAGGAGTTTTTTTACTAGTATGTTTAAGTAGGCTAACTAAAAGTCCGTGTACTTTATTTGCACGCGCTTTGCCAGTTAATTGAGCGGTATGTTCATTGTCTAGCCAATCCCAAGACAAAAATACGTCTAAAAGAGGTGCATTTTGTAGGAATTTAGGATCTGAAGGTAGTTGTCTTAGAATATCTGTTTCTTTACTAGCGTTATTAGTGTTTTCAGGCAGGTTTTCTAACTGGAAAATCTCTGCTAACACATTGCGCCAAGCAAAATAAGGCGTCACGCTTTCAATAGAATTACCTGATCCTTGTAAAACAGCGATTTCCATTTCTTGGGCTTGTGAAATAATTTCTTCTACAAGGCGTGATTTACCAATTCCAGCCTCTCCTTCAATAATTAAACGGCTACCTTGGAGGGTTTGCTTTAAGAGTTCAAGCCTTTCTTTTAATAAGGCTTGCTCGCTGCTACGTCCAACTATTTCTACTTTGGTTTTATTAATACTAGTTTTAATTTTTTTAGCCTTAAGTAATGATGGACGATGAATAGGAATAGGTTCTTGCTTACCTTTTACTTTTAAGGGAGATAGAGCAGTAAAGTTCAATCTACCAAAGGCCGCTTTAGCTGTAGCATCATCACATAAAATATCTTCAGAGGCTGCCTGCATTAGTCTTGCTGCTAGGTTAACAGTGTCCCCCATCACAGTGTATTTACGTCTGATGCTACTACCTACTGACCCACAAAAAGCCATTCCAGTAGTCACTCCAATGGCACTACGTAGCCCTAATTTTCTTAGCTCTTTTTGCATTGCTAGGGCGGTACAAACTCCGCGTGTTGCATCATCTTCGTGTGATAATGGCGGTAGCCCTAGGACGGCTATTAGTGATGCACCTTTATCATCCACGCTAATTTTATTAATGCTCCCTTCATAACGATAAAGACTAGTTTGTAGCATGCACATTGCTTCTTGTGATTTTTCTAAAGGTGTTTTGTGATTAAAGTCTGGAAGGTTAATAAAAAGTACTGTTATTTTACGTAATTCTGCTAGCCAATCTGTTTGCCCTGCATCAATACGGCTACGAATAGCTCTTGGTATAAATGCTCTCATTGCCACAGTAGTTGGAGCAGTAACTTTAACTTTAATGGTTGGAGTAAGTTGTTGCGGTTTAAGCAAGTTAACTAATTCAATAGCTTGCTCTTGATGTTGATGGATGGTTACTTCACACTTTTGTTTTATCAACGCCCAAGCTTCCTGTGAGATTAATATTTGTCCTGGCTTTGCATATTTATTAGATACTCCTACTTGAGTAAGAGGATTGCCAGTAACTAAAAACTCCCAACGTCCAAAAACTCCACCTAGGGTTTGAATTAAAACCTCACCTACTCCAATTGCTAGCTTTATAGAAAGATTAACATCGTTTGTTACTGTGTAATTACGCAAGCGTTCTTGGATTGTTAAACAGCATTGTGCAACTTTTTGGGTTAAGGTTTCCAAATCTCTTGCCAATAATTCTGTTGACCAGATAGCAAGCAAGTCATCACCAGCAAATTTAACAATATCTCCGCCATAGAGGGAAATTAAATCTATTAATTGACCTAAGTAGTTGTTTAATGTTGTTAATTCTTCTGTACTAGCAGTTCCACACATAGTTAAGCGTTCTGTTAATGCTGTAAAACCTGAAATATCTGCAAACAGTACTACGCAGGTAAGCTCCTGTTTAGTTGGCCTAGTAAAATAATCAGGGTCTTTTGTGGCTTGATAGATAACTAAAGATGGTACGTAACTACTTAAGGTTTCTAGTAATGTTGACATAGATGTCTTCCTTTAAAGGTAAAAACGTTTTGGAATGAAAGCTAGGAGAGCACGCTTCGCCCTTGATTTTTGGCTAATTCTCCTTGTTTATTTTGGGTGAAGCATAGTAATAGTTTTGTCCTTAACGTCTTGCTTTTACAAGAAGTCTAGATTTTAATGACCAATATGCTTTTGGCATAAGCTTAAAAGCTCAGTTTTATCAGATAAAAAATTAGGTATAGCTTCTTCCGGTAAATTTGCTTTCATCTCCTCTAATGAATTTTTTGCTTCACGTAAATAAGTTTTAGCTTCTGCTAGTCGATTTTGATTAACAAAACAACGTGCCATAACCTCAGAAGCAATAATCAAACTGTAGCGGAATTGATTTTCTCGTGAAATGGTTCTTGCTTGTCTGCAAACTTCTAACGCTTTGTCTATCTGCTTATTTTTTAAATAACAAATACTAAGTTTAGCAAGTGCTTCAGCTAAACGATAGGGGTATTTTAGTAAAGTAAAAAGCTCAATTGCCTGTTGGTAATTACTAATAGCTTCTTCTAGTCGTCCACAGTGATAATCTACCTCTGCAAGCTGTGCATATGCTCTGCTAATATGTAATCGATTACTAGCTTTTTGACTTAGGTGCAAAACATAGCGGATAGTTTCTTCCGCCATAGCTGTTTCACCTCTATGTAGTAAGACAGTCACCATAGTACTACGAGCAACAAGCTCAGCAAATACATTACTATTTGCTGATTGTTCTAGCCCTCTTTGGCAACATTCTTCTGCTAAGTCAAATTGGCGACGCTCTGTGTAAGCAGATCCTAACAAACAAAGTGTCCTAGTATGTTGAGAAGTTTCTCCAGCAGTCTCTAAATGTTGTAGGGACTTGTTATAGTGTTTAACTGCTTGTCCTAATAAACCAAACTGAATATCTGAGAGTGCTAAGGCTGTATAAGCAAAACCTTTTGCTTGTGAGGATTTTCCTGCTACTGACAATAACCAGCGAGCAGCACGTTCTAATTCTTTTACTTCAAATGATTTAGAAAGTGCAAAACCAGACAATGCTTCTAAACGTTGAGCACTATCACCAACGCGCTCAAATAATGAAATTGCTTCAGTAAAATATTTTTGTGCAGATTGGTAATCTGTAAGTAGTAACTGTAACATGCCCATTACATTTAATATCGCGCCGTGTAGTTGTTCATCAGCAGCCTTTTGGCTAATCATCAAAGCTTCTTCTAAGTGACTTAGTGCTACATCTGATTTGCCTTTTAGTGATGCTAGAGAGCCAAGCCCTAAACGATAAGTTGCCATAAGCCTTAAAAACCTTTTGTCGTGTAGGTCTGTAGCCATTTCTGCTAAAGCATTTTTAGCCCATTCTAAGTAACGGGACTGTTCACTTGCTGAACCAGCGCGTCTTTCCTGCTCTGAAGCTCGCACAGAGTATTCAAAGGCTTTTTCTGGCATAGAGGCATGATAATAATGATAGGCAATTTGGGGTGTAACTTTTTCTATAATACTAGCAAAGCATTTTTGTAAAGCTTCGGCTACTTTTTGGTGTAATTGGCGTTTTCTACGTTTACTTAGCCCTTGGTAGAGTGCTTGTTGAATAAGGTTGTGGTGGAAAACATACCTATCTTCGGACTTGTTTCCTATTTCTTCTATTAAGTTACGTTTAATTGCAGTTTCTAAAATATAAATAAGTTCTTCTTCATCTAGTTGTGTAACAGCTTGGAGAAAAGTAAAACTAAATTCATCTCCTATTACTGCTGCTTGTGTTAGTACGTCTGCAATAGGTTTGTCTAAATGGTTTAGCCTCATTTCTATTAAATCAGCAATTGATTTTGGTAAAGCAATATTTTCTAGGTTTGAGACTACCCACTTACCTTCATGCTTACGTAGTGTACCATTTTCTAACCAAAGCATTATCATTTCTTTGACAAAATAAGGGTTTCCATCTGTTTCTTTATAAAGAATGCTAAGTAAATCATTGTTTTGATCAATACCTGGACATATTTGATTTAACATTTGTTCTACTTCATTAAAGCTAAAAGAAGACAAATTACATAGAGATACATTTTCTTTCTGGCTTATTTGTTCAGTCCAGCTTTTTAGTGTACTACCTTGTATTAGTTGTTCTGCTCGTAGGGTTGCCATTAGTAGAATTGGTACATTAGTTAAAGTTTTTACTAAATAAACAAATGCAAGTAAACTAGCATCATCTGCCCATTGAAGGTTGTCTAGGAAAAATACTATTGGCTTATGTTTAGATAGTTCTTTTAGGCAGCGTCTAATTGCTTCAAAGCTTCGTACAGCTTGTTCTGTACCACCTTGCATTTGTAGCAAAACATGAGAGGCACGAACAGTGTCACGCTTTTTTAATGCTTCTTCAATTTCTTGAGTACGCTCTTCAAAAATATTACTTAATACATTGCTAGGTAAGTCTAATAGGTTATCATTCCAAAAATCACTTAAAGCATCAAGAAATGTTACAAATGGTAGCCCGCAAATATTTTCATAAAACCGACCAAATAAAAACTTAGCTTGATTTTTGAATCTTTCACGAAATTGGCTTAATAATATGCTTTTTCCTTGACCAGCTTCGCCAATAACCAAGACCATTTGAGATTTATTGTCTAATACTGCCTTAAAGCTTGACTCTAATAGTTCAAGCTCTTTAGTGCGACCAACAAAACCTTGTTTAGAGGCAAAGTCTTGCTCTAAATTTTCTGCTGCTTCAGCCACAGTTTGAGCATTTTGCCCGCTAGGTTTAAGTAACGACCAAGTAGTGACAGCAGAGGTATTTTTACCTGGCTCAATTAATCTTAATGCTCTTACTAAAGCTAGGGCGTTTTGAAAACGGTCTTCTTTACGTTTAGCAAGTGCTTTAGCCATAAAACTATCAAACTCTGAGGTTAGGGAAGACAAAACATAGCTTGGCGGTAGAACTTCTAGTCGCAAAATAGCAAGCATTTTATCTGCTACATTTTGGGCACTAAAAGGTAGCTGACCTGTAAGCATTTCATAAATAACTATTCCTAAAGAAAATAGATCGCTACGTACATCAACATCTTCACCACGCACTTGTTCAGGAGACATATAACCGATTGTTCCTTGCATTATTCTTTGGTTATTAGACTCTAGGACTTGTCCTAGTGCGTTTTTTGCGTCATCAATTACACTTCCAGGACAAATTTTAGCTAGCCCAAAATCTAGAATTTTTACATATCCATCTGAGCGAATAATTAAGTTTTCTGGTTTAATATCTCTATGGATAATCCCTAGAGCATGAGCCGCACTTAACCCTTCAGCCGTTTGAATAGCGATTTCTATAGCTTCAGTAGGAGATAATGGGCCATTACTAAGTTTGTCGCGTAGTGTTTGGCCTTCAATTAATTCCATTGCAATATAATAATACTTGTCTTGTTGGCCAACATCGTAAATAGTAATAATATTAGGGTGATTTAACCCGGATGTAGTAATAGCTTCTTGTAGTACTAGTCTGTCTATTTCACTATTAGCACTTTTGTCTGGATGCAGAACTTTTACTGCTATTTCACGACCAAGCACTGTATCTAGTGCTTGGTAAACAATTGCCATTCCACCACGTCCTATTTCAGACAAAAGCTTATAACGACCAAAAGTTGTCCCAGTTTTTATATCTTCTAACATATTCCCACCAATATTTATTAATCAATATTTATTAATCAGTATTTGTTTTATCTACAGGGGCTAGCCTAAGATGTCTTGTAGGATCTACTGCTAAGAGTTTACGAAATTGATTATCTACATACTCTGGGGCTAGACGTTCAGCCCATTTATAGGCTTCATCGCGTATACGCACAAAAACCTCTTTTTCTCTACGTGCAATACCTATTAGGAAAGCTAGTGCTACTTCTTCAGAAGATTCTAGGCTAATAAAATTTTTGATCATATTAAAAAGCTGTTCATCTGAAAGGTTAGTAGCTGTTACATTAGGATGAATTATTGTTAGTTGTACGCCGCTATTATTTGGAAGTTCTCTTCTAAGAGCAGCAACAAAGTTTTTTAATCCCCCTTTTGTCCCTGTATAGACACTATGAGAAGGAGAATAAACATGTGCACTTAATGACCCTGTATAAGCAATTATTCCTGAATGTCTATCTAGGAAATAAGGTAAAAAAGTATGAGTCATACGAATTTGAGCAACTAAGTTAACTGCTATTAAACGTTCTATCTGAGATGTAGACATCTCCCAAAATGGGCCTAATACTATAATTCCTGCATTATTAAATAACATATCGACAGAACCAAAAATATTACAAGCTTCGTCTAGTATTTTTTGAGGTGCATCATCTGAAACTAGATCCATTGGTAAAACTCTTACAGTAGGGATCTCTTCCTGTAATTGTGCTAAGGCTTGTTTGTTGTAATCTACAGCTAAAACCTTCGCCCCTAGTTCAACTAGTTTTTCCACAATGGCTTTGCCAATACCACTTGCTCCGCCTGTTACAATTGCTGTTTTGCCATGATAGTAGTCTGGTAAACTAGGAGTAGAGTATTTTTTTACTAGGCTATAGGCTAGCACTCCTCCTGCTGCTAAAAGTAATGCTTTAGCTAATTGATTCATTATATTTTTTGCCTCCAAGGATTTTAAGAAACTTGTTTAAGAAACTTGTTTAAGAAACCTGTTTATTATAGCTAGTTAAAGTTTTATGGCCAAATAATTAGTTAATTTTTCAAAGGATTTATAAAACAATAATAAAATAAATATGTCACGATTATACCAAGAAGATAAAGATATCAAACTTCCAAAAGAGGCTCTTACCCAAGCAGAAGAACGATTTGAACAGGCACGCAAACTAGTAGGGTGGTTTATTGCTCCTCTCTTATTTTTTACTTTGCTTTTTATTCCTATCCCTAGTCTTAGCCCTGCGGCTCATAAGCTTGCGGCGGTAATGGGATTGGTTGGCGTGTTATGGATTACTGAAGCCCTACCTCTAGCTGTTACAGGACTACTTGCACCTACGTTAGTGATTATTTTAGGTATAGCACCAGCAAACCAAGCATTTGCTGCATTTGCCGACCCAATAATGTTTTTATTTTTAGGTGCCTTTATTACTACTAAAGCTATTTGTTTGTATGGCTTAGATAGACGTTTTGCCTATCTAGTATTGACTAATCCTTTGATTGGAGAGAGTCCTAGCCGAATTTTGTTTGCTTATGGTGCAGTTTGTTGCCTAATCTCTATGTGGATTTCTAACACTGCTACTGCTGCTATGATGTTTCCTATTGGTATATCAATTATTCGTACACTTAGATCAATTAAAGGTGATGCTATTGGTCAGGCTTATCCTTGTGCCATTATGCTAATTTGTGCTTTTGCTGCTTCTGTAGGAGGGCTTGCAACACCTGTTGGTACGCCTACAAATTTAATTGGGCTTGGGTTTATTGAAAAACAATTACTTCGTAAAATAACTTTTTTTGAATGGATGAGTTTTGCACTTCCTATAGTGATTTTTATGTATCTCCTGTTGTTTTTTTACTTAAACTTACTCTGCTCGCCCTCAATAAAAAAGCTATCAGGCGTAAGAACTCTGTTTTTAGCAGAAAAGGAGAAGCTAGGAAAACTTTCTAGAGGCGAAATTAATGTAATGATTGCTTTTGGAATTACAGTTTTGCTTTGGGTTACACCAGGGGTTTTAGCTATTGCTTTAGGTGATTCTCACCCTATAACAACTAACTTTTCCAAGCATGTTCCTGAAAGTGTCGCTGCTTTGGTTGGCGCGTGTCTATTGTTTTTGCTTCCTATAAACTGG
>JAHFUF010000827.1 GCA_023265235.1 Blastocatellia bacterium | reverse complement strand
ATCAAAACAACTACGGCAACGTGCTTCATATAAATCACTTGCTCCTAATACCACTCTCTTTTTATTGGTTGAAAGACGTTGAGAATAGTTAGCTAGGCTACCACACCTCATACATATGGCATGTGTTTTAGTAATATGTTCAGCAATAGCAAGTAGTTGAGGCATTGGTTCAAAAGGTTTACCCAAGTAATCTTGGTCTAATCCAGCAATGATAACCCGTTTACCACTATTAGCAAGCATATTACATATATTTACTAGATTACTATCAAAAAATTGTGCTTCATCAATACCTAGAACATTGGTGGTAGGTAGCGTTTTAGCAAAAAGCTCTGACGCTGTTTTTACTGCTAGCGCGTCTATTTTTATTTCGCTATGTGAAATTATATGATTAATAGCATAACGAGTGTCAAAGTCTGGTTTAAATATCTGTACAGATTGTTTGGCTAATTGGGCACGACGCAATCGCCTAATTAATTCTTCACTTTTACCACTAAACATACTGCCGCAAATTACCTCAATCCATCCACCATTACTACGAAAAAAATCCATGCCAACTCCTAATCTTTATTAAAGTTTTTTATATTTTGCGGACAATAGTACTGATTTGATTATCAAAATAAAAGCGATTTTCGTCAACATTAAGAGGTTAAACTAGATTACTAATTAAGCCAATTTTAATTAATTAATTAATAGTAAAGTGTGAAAGAAATTCTTTGTTTCCATCTGCACCAGTAATTGGAGAGTCTATTACGCTTAAACAGTTAAGGTTAAAGCTATTTGCAGCAGCAATAACTTCTGCTATAACCCTTGAATGCTTACTAGGGTCAGATACTATTCCGCCTTTACCTACTTCCTCTCGGCCAACCTCAAACTGTGGTTTAATCAAGGTGACTATATTAGCTGTGTTTGTGACTAGATTAGGGATTACATGGAGAATTTTAGTTAGCGAAATAAAGGAAACATCAACTGTAACTATATCAAAGAGATAAGGAAAATCGTTTTTCGTTAAATAGCGTGCATTAACACCTTCTATTACTTTTACTCTAGGGTCTTGTCTAATACGCCAGTCTAATTGATTATGTCCAACATCTAATGCTACCACTTGTTGAGCACCATTTTGTAACAAACAATCGGTAAACCCGCCAGTAGAAGCACCGATATCTAAACAAAGCTTATTTTCCACAATTAAAGAAAAATTGTTTAGTGCGGCTGCTAGTTTTATTCCTGCACGAGAAACATATGGAGGTCGTTCACCTTTGATACGCAATTGGGCATGAGTGTCAACTTTATGGCCAACTTTGTCAACTAATTGATTATTTGCCAATATTTGACCAGCGAGAATCAAGGCTTGGGCTTTTTGTCTACTTTCAACTAAGCCAGTTTCAACTAGGAGTTTATCAATACGCTCTTTTGGCACAACTTAAGAGAGAATGGAAGAGTACAAACTTAATAGCTTGTACTCTAGAGGGAATAATTATTTGGTTATTGCATCATAGACGTTTACACGTCCACCAGAAATAGTTTTACCTTCTAATGCTTTTGTTTTAGTAGCTGTAGAAACTATACGATTAATAATTTCTTTAGGAGTTAAGCTAGGATCATGAGCTAACATTAAACTGGCAACTCCTGAAACATGTGGAGTAGCCATAGAAGTACCACTAAAGAAAGCATAGTCATTGCCAGGAATGGTTGAATAAATATCAACACCAGGAGCAGCAACATGCACAGATTTTGCTCCATAGTTAGAAAAGCTAGCAAGATCGTCTTGGTTATTTATAGCTGCAACAGCTAAAACATTGTCTGCTTGGTAGGAAGATGGATAGTGAGGATAGTTATCAATATTGGTTGCACTATTACCAGAAGCAGCAACAAACAAAATACCTTCTTTATTTAATGCTTTGATTGCATCGTGTAAAGCTTGAGAGTAGCCACCACCACCCCAGCTATTAGAAAGAATGCGGATGTTAACACCACGCTTTTTCATCTCTAAAGTGTAATTAATAGTTTCCAAGGCGTCATTAAGTGAGCCGCTACCATCGGATGATAGGAACTTAAGCCCCATTAATTTAACTTTCCAATTAACGCCGACAATACCTTCGCCATTGTCACCAGCCGCGCCAATTGTGCCTGCACAATGGGTTCCATGGTCGTTGTCATCCATTGGATCACCACTATCGTCAATAGCGTTATAGCCATGAATATCGTCAATGACGCCGTTATTATCGTCATCAATACCATTATTAGGGATTTCATTTTCATTTACCCAAATATTAGGACTGATATCAGGGTGAGTATAGTCAATTCCTGTATCTACAATGCCAATAACTATTTGGTCATCACCAGTTGTCAAACTCCAAGCATCTAAAACATTAATATCTGCTCCAGCAACGCCACCAGGTTTGTCATTAACCTTTTGGCCTACATTAGATAGTCCCCATAGTGATTCAAAGTAAGGGTCATTAGGTATTAATGATTTTTTCTTAGATTTATTGACTTCAGGAGAGAAGCTAGATTTTACGTATTCACCACCTGGAATTTCGTAGCGAAAGTTAGGTTCTACATATTCAACA
>JAHFUF010000826.1 GCA_023265235.1 Blastocatellia bacterium | reverse complement strand
GCGCCATCCTTTTCTTCTGTCAAGGCTAAGAGTATATGTTCTGTGCTGATATAAGCATCTTGGAGTTTGTCAGCTTCTTTTTGAGCAACAGTAAAAATGCTATAAAGACGTGATGAAAAGAACCTTTCTTGAGTGGTGCTAGTAACTTTAGGGAATTTTTTAATTGCTTCGTCTAAGTCACTCAAAATCATTTGGGGGCGCAAACCTATTTTTTCTAAAATAGGTTTAATCACTCCTTCGTTTGATTCAAGCATACAAACCAAAACATGCTCTGGTTCTATTTGCTGGTTTTGGTGACGTTCAGCCAGTTTTGAAGCGGTATTTATCGCTTCTTGAGCGCGTATAGTAAATCTATCTCGATTCATAATTTGCAACCTGTTTAACTTAAAATATCTTTATATTAAAGCTATGAGTGCATTGCTAGAATAATATCTGCGTGTGTTATTGTCAATAAACTACAGAGCGTATCACTAAAGTTATAGCTAATCGATAAAAGCAAAAGCTAGCTATCAGCCCATCATTTTATCGCGTTTTGCTTCATCAACCTCACGTAATACATCTAGGATTAGGTTAGTGTTATTAGGAGCAGTAATATTTTGCTTAAATTCCACTGGAGATTTTTCTAGTTCAAAGCGACCTTCCTCTAGCTCTACAAAACTACGAAAAGCCGCATTACTACGCAATTCCCCTACTTGAGCATCTGCAACTTGTCCATAATTAAAATAAATCCGCCCTTCAATTGTAGGAGAGGTAATTTGCAGTATTCCAGTAATACGACTATTTTCAACCATTTGAATAACATCAAAAATAGTAATTATCACTAGATCTCCAGTCAAAACCTTAACAGGTTTCTCTTTTTGAACAGAAGGATAGCCCCCTGTTTGAGGCTGTAGGCGTGAAATAGCATAAGGGATTTGCCTTGGGATAGGGCGAGATGTTTGTGGACGAGTTGCGGACATTGACATTCTAGAGGCTTCTGTTTGATGAGGATAGAGATTTATTGTTAAATTAGGATTAAATCCTTTTGCCTTACTTAAGTTTTCGTTTGCGCGTTCTAAATCTCCTAATTCTACATAGAGTTGTGACAAAGCCACTGCTTGTTCGGCAGCCTTTTCTGGAAGATTATAATCAGCACAAACCTCTAGCAATTTATCTCTTAACTCAATGTTCTTAGGATAAGCAGCAACAGCTTTTTCTAGGGTAGCAATAGCCCTTTCAACAAAACGATACTTAAGAAGTAAGTCTGCATCTAGCATTACTCCTTCAATATCTATTGATGAAGATTTGTTATCGTCAAAAGGATTAGTTCTATCACCAAACATTTTATTTAATACCCAACCTCAGCCTAGTCCCAGTCCCCATAGCCCTCAGCCCCTAACGGGGCTTAATTAGTTGGCTGCCCAAATTATAGATTTAACGTACTCTTTACCCAACTTAAGTAATTTACTGAGCCTCGTGTTATAGGCAAAGCAATAATTTCTGGAGTAGTATAAGTGTGTAATTCTTTTACTTTTGCCTCTAACCGTAAATAACACCCTAGGTCAGTTTTAACAATTAGAAGTAATTCTTGGTCACGACAGATTTTGCCTTCCCAACGATATACAGATTCTATTTGAGGAACAATGTTAACACAGGCAGCTAGGTTTTCTGTCACTAGAGTTTCTGCAATTTTATCTGCTAACTCTTTTTTATCTACAGTAATTAAAACTACTATTGCTGTAGTCTGTTTAGGTCTATCGGCTAATTCCAACCGCTCTATTTCATATTTTTCTTTTTCTTCTGGCTGTCCAACTTCCGAATCTTCTACTACTATTTCAGCCTCTAGATAAGCGTCTATTAGTTCTTTTGCTTGTTCTAAGTCCCGTTCATCAACAAGTAAGCTGACTGAAGTAGCAGCAGGAAATAGCCCCGCGCTACTAGTTTCACCTTGTAGCATAGAGCGAAGATCGTTTTGCTCCAAAACCCCGCGAATCATTTCTGCTTCTGCTGCAGTAGCAAAAGTACGCAGTTCAATCATTGAAGCTTGGCTAATATCATGAATTCGGTTTTCATCAGTTAGTTCTCGGACTAAATCTAAATCGCAATCATTACAATGGTTAATGGTTGTTTTATATTCAGAAAGACATTTTGGGCAAAATGGCATGGTTAGTTTCCTTAAAATCAAAGTATTTTAGGCAAGGCATAATTGTACAAACCGTTTAAGCTAGCAGCAAGTTATTTATAGCAAGTAGGGGCGAACTGTTCGCCCTCTTTGTCTAATGTTTAAGAAGGGCAAACACATAGGTTCGCCTCTACAGTCGGATATTTTATTTTACATTTTCACCCATTTTGCTTATTACCGATAATCTTTATTAGCTCATTTGGCTCACTTAGACCCAACTTTGGCTCACTTAGACCCAACTTTAGCTCACTATAGACCCAACTTTAGCTCGCACTGAGCCGACTTTAGCTCGCACTGAGCCAACTTTAGCTCACTATAGACCCAACTTTAGCTCGCACTGAGCCAACTTTAGCTCACTATAGACCCAACTTTAGCTCGCACTGAGCCAACTTTAGCTCACTATAGACCCAACT
>JAHFUF010000193.1 GCA_023265235.1 Blastocatellia bacterium | reverse complement strand
TACTAGCCGAGGTCTTTTAGAGGCTAATATTTATTCTTTATTACCAGATAGTAATCGATTAGGTGCTCTATGGGTAGGGAGTGCCTTAGGTTTAATTTATTTTGATGGCGTAGTTTTTAGTCGTGTAACAGAAATTCCTAGCAATTTGTCTATCTATAATATTTTGCAACAAAAAACTGGTGTTTTATGGGTAGCTACATCTGGTGGGTTATATCGTAAGCAAAACAATAAATGGACTCGTTTAGGAGTCGAACAAGGTCTAGCTAGTGCAGATGTGCGCTATTTATTTGAAGATATTCAAGATCAAACACTTTGGGTAGCTACTAAAAAGGGTGTTTCTCATTTTGACTCAGAAATAGCTGCTAAGGTTTATCCTGCGGCTGTTGCTCCTGAACCACTAAAAATTACTGCTGAAGTAAGACAAATTTATCAACAAAGTAATAGATTGTTGTGGTTTGCTACAGATCGTGGTGTATATCGTTATAATCCAGTTACTTATGATTTAACTGTTATTGGGCAAAATGATGGTTTACAAAGTGTTGATGTTCGTTGGATTACTGAAGGCCCACAAACGGATGTTTTATGGTTTGCTACTGCTAAAGGAATAGAGGTTTTTAAGGGCCAAAAAATTGTTACCTCTGAGCCATTATTAGGATTAACAGAAGATTTTAGAGGGATCTTTAAGGATCGTGACCAAATGTTTTGGCTTGGTTCATCTGATGGTAAAGTGAAAAAATACTTTACTACAGCAATTACAGGTGTTCCTCCTTTAATTACTACTTATACACGTGAGCGACATGGATTAGTAGGAAATGAAATCCGTGCTATTACTCAAGATAGTACTGGAGCTATTTGGTTTGCTACAGAAGCAGGATTAACAAGACATTTACCTAGCATTGCTTTTCCTAATGTTGAATGTCAGGTAGAAGTTGATGGTGTGGCGGTTGCTAGTAATGATATTGAATCGGGTAGACATAATATTAAATTTCGTTTTACTAGCACTAGCACTTTAGGAGAAGTAGCTTTTATTCATAGAGTTATCATTAATGGTGAAGAAAAAAGCTACCATTTATCTACAAAACAATCAGCTAATGAGGCTTTGTTTACAGACTTGCCTGCTGGAGAACATATTTTTGAAGTGTTTGCTATTAACCGAGATCTTTATGGTAGTACAGGAAACCCTCTACAAGTAGTAATTCGTATTGATCGTCCTTTTTGGAGGAAAAGCTGGTTTTATTTAGTAATAGGTTTAACATTGTCTTTTGCTTCGGCTGGAATAATCTTAATTCGCCAACGTCAACGACGCGAATATGTCCTTCCTGCTAGTTTGCGCAGTTTTGTTCCTATTGAGCCTAACCCTTATATTGTTGGTAATCCTATTCGCACACCTGCAATGTTTTTTGGTCGTGAAGATGACTTTAATTACCTAAAAACTAAATTAGAAGGTGCTGCACAAGGAGGAATTGTTTTAGTTTTGTGCGGTGAACGTAGGGCTGGAAAAAGTTCTATCCTATATCAAGTCCTAAATGGCCGTTTAGGAGAAAGCTTTATTCCTGTTTTTGTAGATTTACAAGAAATGGTTATAGCTAATGAGCATGAATTTTTTGGACGTATTGCCCGCTTAATTGGTGAGTCAATAAGTGAAGCAAGTGATACTAGCCTCTCTGATCGTAGTTTTAGTACTAGAGAACTAAAAAGTTTTCAATTCTCAGATACTACCAAAAATGCTTACCATCTTTTTTTGGACTTTCTTAACGAGGTTTTATCAGGAATTGGTGAACGACGTTTAATTTTATTAATAGATGAATATGAACTACTGGAAACAAAAGTAGAAGACAAAAAATTAAGTAAAGAGATTTTTACTTTTTTTGCTAGCTTAATTGATAACCAAGAAAGGCTTTCTTTTGTTTTTACTGGTTCTCGCCGTTTAGAGGAAAGAGACCGCAAATATTGGAGAGAATTTTTACGACGTTCGCTTTTCCGTAAAGTTAGTTTTCTAAGTGAAAGAGATAGTAAACGACTTATTACTGAACCTGTTAAGGATAAAATAGTCTTTGGACGTGGTGTAGAAGATGCTATTTATAGGTTAACTTCAGGTCACCCTTTTTATACCCAATACACTTGTCAAGCCATAGTTGATTACTTAAATGAATCAAAACGTAACTACTTGTTAAAATCAGACCTAAACCAAGTTATTGAAGAAATTATTGACAACCCTTTACCACAAATGATTTATTTTTGGGATGGATTTGGCGATGATGAAAAATTGGTAATGTCTTTAGTAGCAGAAGTGTTGTTAAGTCCTAATGATGCTGTTAATGCTAGTCGTATTGCACAAGCTATTCAAAAAGAACATTATCCAGTTAAATTATCAACTGACACCATTAGATTAACTTTAGAAGAATTAACAAGGGTTGATGTGTTGAAAAAGGTTGGCGATGAAACATTTTGTTTTCGCATAGATCTACTTAGACTATGGATTAAGAAAAGTCATAGTATTTGGCGAGTTGTTCGAGAGGTTAAAACTTTGTAAATTAGTTTTTTAAGTTAATAAACTAGTTGAACTATTTGCTTTTAACTTATAGATATATAATATAGATAATAATTATGAAAAACCCTTATCTTAATCGTGTAGCAATACGAGACACCAATCAGTTTTATGGGCGACGTAAAGAAATCGCAAGAATTTTTTCTCGTATAGGTGCTTCTAGGCCACAGTCAGTTTCTATTGTAGGAGAAAGGCGGATTGGTAAATCCTCTTTGCTTAACTATATTTATGCACCTGAAATACGAGCACAGCAGTTAGACGCTAGTTCTAATTATATTTTTGTTTTTATGGATTTACAGCAGAAACGCTATAGTAGTATCGAAAGTTTTTTTGCTGACCTACTTTCTAAATTATCAGAAGCTACTAATGAACCTATTACTGCTACACAAACAGATTTTGACGCAGCACGTCGGTTTTTTGCTGATTTACAGCGTCGTCGCCAAAAATTGATTGTACTTTTTGATGAATTTGATGCAATTACTACAAACAAAGTATTTAGCTTAGATTTCTTTTCTTTTTTACGCTCGGCTGCTAATAATTATGACGTAGCTTATATTACTTCTTCTGCTCGTGAATTACAGGTTTTATGTCATACAGACCAAATTGCTGATTCACCTTTTTTTAATATTTTTACTAATCTTTATTTGCGTCCTTTTTCCTTAGAAGAAGCTACAGTGTTACTAAAAGAACCTTCTAGTATTGCTGGCATAACTTTAGAGCCTTATATAAAAGACATATTTTCTTTAGCAGGATATTTCCCTTTTTTTCTCCAAATGGCTTGCTCTACCTACTTTGATCATATTCTTGAAAATGGCAATTTTATTGATCTTAAACGTATTGAAGAAAGTTTCTTAGATGAAGCAGGAGTACATTTTCGTTATATTTGGGAGCATATAGGTGAAGCAGAACGTGAAGTAATTAATTCTTTTATTGCAGGTCAACCGCGTCCTAAAGCCAAGGAGCATGTTTTTGAAGAACTACGTCGTGCAGGCTATTTTATTGAAGAAGGAAACTTGGCAAGAATATTTTCACGCTTGTTTGCTTCAGCCATAGCAAGGGTTTCTAGTCCTGCTCCTGTGACTTTATTTTCTAATAGCTTTTTAGAAACCCCACATAGTGGTAAGTATCCAAGAGATTATTTTGAAAGTGATGAAATTATTCCTCCTACAGATCCAGCAATTACTCATGCTGATATGCGTAAAGTTCGTAGCGTTGCTAGTAAAACCCCTATTCGTGATAGTTTAGAGAAAATTAAACAACAAGGAAAAATAAGCCACTTTGAAATCCTAAGAGTACTAGGAAAAGGAGGTATGGGAGAAGTTTTACTTGCTCGTGATCAAAACTTAAAACGTCCTGTCGCTGTAAAATTACTTAAGAGTCGCTATGCTTCTGATGAACTAATTCGCCGCCGATTTTTACGCGAAGCTCAAACAGCTTCTATGCTTAACCATCCTAATATTGCTACCATTTATGAAATAGGAGAAATAGACGATATACCTTATATTGTGATGGAATATGTTCATGGTAAAACCTTGATTGAACGTTTACACAAAGAACCTTTTTCTTTTAGTGACATTGCTAGTATTGGTGCACAATCGGCTCTAGCTTTAGCTGAAGCTCATGATGCAGGGATTATTCATCGGGATGTTAAATCTTCTAACATTTTGGTTAATGAACGAGGACAGGTAAAAATGTTAGACTTTGGTCTGGCTAAACCAGGGATTTTTAGCAACCTAAAAGAGTCTGATCCAAATTCTTCTTATCCTAAGTTGTTTAATCCTACTAGTAGCATTACTGAACCAGGAATTTTAATGGGCACTGTTACTTATATGTCCCCAGAGCAAGCTGCTGGAAAACAACAGGTTGATAATAGATCAGACATTTTTTCTTTAGGCATTGTATTATATGAAATTACTACTGGAATACTGCCTTTTGATGGGTCAACCTACTTTCAAATTATTGAAGGGATAACAAATCTAGAGCCAAAACCTATTGCTAGTCTACGTTCAGATACACCAGAAGCCTTAGTTTCAATAATTATGAAGGCTTTACAAAAAGAGCCTATAAACCGTTATCAAACAGCGCAAGTTATGGCAGATCAGTTAAACCACTACATTAAGTAACAACGTTGTTATTAACTTGATATAAATGGAATTTACTAAACCATTGATCCTAAAAAATCTTAAGCTTTTAATGCCCCATTAAGGGCTGTTTAATTTTCAAAGTTCCGAAAGTCCTGAAAGGACGAAATAATTGTAGCCCAGGACGTAAGCCCTGGGTTTTCAGTAGGTTAGATTTTAAGCTACGAAGTAGCGAAAGAATAAACAACAAATGTTTTTATTCTTTCGCCCCGCTGGGGCTTTTCCCCTATCTCGTTGCAAACCCAGGGCTTACGCCCTGGGCTACAATTATTTCGCCGCTTTGCGGCTTAAGGCAATTTAAGATAATTAAACCGTCTTGTATTTCTAGGCGTTAACTGGTCGTTAACTTGAAAACTATAAAAAGGAGACTCTTAAAATGTTAAAACCTCGCACTAAAGCTATAGTAATAATTTTTTTCTTAGCACTTGTTCAACTTGCTTGTGCTCAAGGCCCTAGGGATGAAGAAACTAAACTTTTAATAACTGCAAAGTTAAAGCAAGGTCTTCCTTCTACTTGGATAATAGGAACAAAAGTAGAAGGGTTTTTAGGTAATATTGTTTCAAACACAGTAAAAGCTGCTAATGTAGAAATCCAGTCTATCGAAATTAAACAACGAGGCGAGTTTAATGAGCAAGAAAAGTATTGGCCAATAAAAGCTCAAATAAAGGGTTCTTTCCAAAGAGAAGTAATTGGTAATACTGTAGATAATAAGATAGGCTTTGATCGCGAAGGGAATTTTCGGTTCTCTAAAGATGATTATGATAGTTGGACAGTAGTTATTGCTGAATAAAAGCCAGCAACTGATTTTAACTTATTTTGGTTACTGGCTTTTTATAATAGCTTAAGAAAAATTTTATCAAGCTGATGCTTGTTTACCTTCAATGGCGCAAAGCAAGATTGCTGCTGCAATACCTAAACGACGGTCTAACCAATTATTAGTATCCTGAGAAAAGTCTAAGCTAATTTTGACCACAAAAGGATTAAAGTTTTGCTTAAACTCACATACAGGAACATTATTTATTGTGCCTGTATAAGTTTGTGGAATTAAGTTTGTGACAAAACGCCGTACTAACCCTAGTATTAAACTTTCTTCTTGAATTATTCCTATTTGTTGATCTTGAGCGTTTAGGATATTCCATTTGTCTTGTACTATAGAAGCAAGCCCTTGTCGTTTTAAGCTCCCTACTTTTTCATTATTGCGTGGGTCAAAAACATCATAGGTAGCAGAAAAATCTATAATATTTCTTGCTTTTATCAATAATACCTCTGTTTGCATGTCTTCGCCTGTATAGATACGAATATCTTCTCTTAACTTAAATGCTTTTTGTTTAGAATAAAAAACTACTTGTCCATTTGCGTCATAGATATGAAAAGCACTCCCTAAGAATGAAAAAATCTTTTTTCGTACCAAGTAGTTTTTTAGGAAAAATGCAGGGTGAATATTAGAAGTAGATGGATAATATTGCCCTTGAGGATTTTGGGGTTGCATTTAATGTTTTTCCTTTCTTTATAATACGTTTAACTTAGACACACAATATTTTTAGAAAAACCTACGGTAGATATTAAACCCTATTACTACAGCACGAGCAAATTCTTTACGATCTGTGAAGGTACCAATTCCAGAATTATATTGACTTGTGGTTGTGCTTTGGGTATTGGAAACTGTTAATGTAAAAACATGTCTGTAAGTACGTTTTTGTAGACCAAATGCTACTGATGAAACTGAACCAGGGGTTTTATAACCTACACGAGGGACAAATTCCATTACAAAACTACCAGTAGGTCGAAAATTGATTTGTCCACCAAAACCAAAGGATCCTGTAGTATCACTTTTTCCAGGGTTACTCTTAGGAATAGGATTATTATTAAAGGAAACTGTAGGGGCAAAAAATACTCCGCCATAATGAGAAATAGAACGTGCTACTGTTCCTGAAATATTGGTAGTAAAATGCTCATTAAAATTGTCGCGTCCTTCTACACTAGTATATAAAGCCGCGCTAATAGGTATGGACTTACCTTGCTGTAACAAATGTATTCCACCACCCATCTCTATTGTACGGAAAGGTGCTGAAGGGGTGCGGAAAATTTTTGCATATATACGATCAGTAATACCATAAGTAAAACCAAAGGCAGAAACAGAAAAACTATCAAAACCAAATAAATCTGCCGCAGACCGAGCAAAAGGTGATTGTGAAAACCTATGTGTAAAGTGAACGTTAAAAGCTCCTTTTTCATAACGTTTAGGGGTAGGAAGGTTGACCAGTTCATAGGCATAATAGTCTTCTGGGTTTGTTACTGCTGGTGCTCCTTCTGGTTCTGCTGATTGGGTTTTGTCTGTTTCTTCACTAGCAACTTTGGCAGTATCTTCACTAGGGGTTTCAGGTTTTGTTGAGGTTGCTAAGGCATCTGCTACGGTGGTGTCAGTTACTGCTGTGGCACTTTGTGCTATAGTATTAATTTTTACTAACTGACCATTAACCTCTATTAATGCTTCGTTATTACCAGTAAAAACTACTTTTATTCCATTAATGGTAGCGTTTTTAGTATTTGTTGAATTGCTATCATTAGTATTATTAGTATTTTTTTCATCGTTGCTGTTTACAGCCTTTTCTGGGTTATTAGGTTCTTCTGCTAAAACAGAGTTGTAAGCTGTAAGTAAAATTAAACAAATTAGTGCGAATCGTAAAAATTTATTAAATGGCATAGTATTTCTCCTTGTTTCTCTTTATTAGCTATTATACAAATATACATCGAATTTTCTTCGATCAGCAAGTATTGAATGGGTATAAGAGACAAAACAAGAGCCTATAGTTTTGTTTCTTTTAACAATACCTAACTAAATAATAAATAATAGATGATAGTTCTAATAAGGGCTATTTTTTATAATAGCATTAAAGGTTTTTTGGTGTGCTAAAAATGGCAGACTTGCCAAAAATCACAGAACCTAGGGGGTTAAAACTTAATGGCTACTCTTGATCCTGCTATAGAGTTTATTAATGTTGGCTTTAGTATCAGTCTTAACCATTGGCTGATTAAATCACTTACCTTAAAAGTAAATGTTGGTGAAACCTTAGTACTACTTGGTCGTAGTGGCTCAGGAAAAACTACTACGCTTAAGCTAGTTAATCGTTTACGAGAAACTACTGAAGGCCAAATAAATATTCTTGGTAAAAATATTAGTGATTGGGATTTGACTAAACTTCGCCACCAAGTAGGTTATGTAATTCAAGAAGGCGGGCTTTTTCCTCATTACACTGTAGAAAAAAATATTGCTTTAATACCAGAGTTAGTAGGATGGCCGCTAGCAAAGACTAAAGCGCGAGTACAAGAGTTAATGGAATTAATTGATTTGCCTTACCTTGAATTTGCTAAGCGTTATCCATCGCAACTCTCTGGAGGGCAACGCCAGCGTGTTGGTGTAGCTAGGGCATTAGCACTTGATCCACCAATTATATTACTAGATGAGCCTTTTGGCGCACTTGACCCTAT
>JAHFUF010000825.1 GCA_023265235.1 Blastocatellia bacterium | reverse complement strand
TGGCGTATTTCTCGTATGGCAATAGTGGATCGTAATTTACTTAGAATGGCTGTTTATGAATTCTTCTATCAACCTAATACCCCTAAAACCGTGATAATTAATGAAGCATTAGAGATAGCTAGGCGTTTTAGCACTTATGAAGCAACACAGTTTATCAATGGAATATTAGATGGAATTAAACGGGATTTAGAGGAAGTCTCTGGACAAGCTTCTGTTAAAGGTGCCCCTTCTGGAGCATAATTTTAGTTTTTAATTAGGCACAAAAAAAGGCACAAAAACCTGTTTTTAAGTAAAAGTTGTTTATTTTAAGCAATTAAGTTGTTTATTTTAATTTCCTGGTTTCCTGGTTTGTTAATTTGTCTGCTTCTAGTGCTTCCACTAATTAACCCCTTGTTATATTTGCCAACACTTTTCTTAGAATTTACTTAGAATAAATCTAATTTATTATCTTATTAAAGATTAAAAACCCTATTTATTATCATTTCAGAAGTAACTTGACAGAAAAAATCCATGCCATATACTTTTGAAGGAAAATTTCCCTAACAAAGCAAGTTTTTTCGGGGCGTGGCTCAGTCTGGTAGAGTGCACGGTTCGGGACCGTGAGGCCGGTGGTTCAAATCCACTCGCCCCGATTTTCACTTAGCCCTAGCGCGCATTAGTAGCGCGCTTTTTAACTTCATTGCTTTTGATATAACAACTATGCTCATAGCCCGTTATTTCCTCATTAGTGGTAGAGTTCAAGGAGTAGGCTACCGCTATTTTGCGATGCGTGCAGCTAATTACTATCAACTATCAGGCTATGTACGTAATCTAGTATCTGGGCAAGTAGAAGTAGTAGCAGAAGGGCAACGCGAAGCAATTGAAGGGTTTAAAAAAGAATTAGCTGCCGGGCCCTACCATGCTCAGGTAGTTCAACTTGAGGAAAGAGTCTTAGAACTTTCAGGTCGATATCAAGGGTTTCGCATTGATTACTAATACCGAGTAATCATTCTTAATCATAGTGTGGCCGGAGCCAAATTTATGCAAGAAAAACGTTCACGCCCCCGCTTAAAGGTTTCTATGCCAGTTCAAGTAATGGGGTATACTATTGATGGAGAAAAATTTCGGGAAATTTGCCAAACACATGATGCCTCTGCATTTGGTTTATGTTTAATACTAGAGTCTATAGTATCGCTAAGTACTACACTCTTTCTCTCTATGCAGATGCCTCGCCGATTACGCCTTTATGATTTATCTACAGAAATTTATCAGATTTATGCTCAAGTTCGGCGAGTTCATATGTTAGCAGAAGGTGGTTGTGAAATAGGCTTGTCTTTTATTGGTAAAAACCCCCCTCCAGGAGTTGAAAGCTATCAAAAAGCAGAGTTTCTCAATATAGAACTAGAAAGAGCCACTAGTAAAGTGCCTACAGGAACATATTCCAAAGCTGTTACTGAGACTCATTTTCAAAACCTATCAGTAACTACAAACCCTATTTATAACACTGCTTCTAATACTGCTACCAATGATAGTAACACTAGTAACACTAGTAATACTCCTTCTCTTTGGGAAAGACCTGGGCGGCGTGATGCACGTCTTACTATTCCAATAGACGTTATAATTGATTTTTTAGACCCAAATGGTAAGGTTCTTTATCAAGAACCTGGCTTAATTACTAATATCAGTCGTAGCGGTGCTTGTGTAATAGCAACTAAAGAAGCTCCTATAGGGAGCAAAGTAAAGCTTAATATGATAAGAGAGAATTTTACGTCTGTATCTTGTGTTAAGGCCATTACTAGTAGTCAAGGTGGTGTTTGGAATTTGCATTTAGAATTTATTGATAAATGTTGGATGGGAGGCAGTTAATTAAATGGAAGAACTAAAAAAATTGATTCGTGAAGTGCCAGATTTTCCTAAACCAGGAATACTATTTTACGATATTACAACTCTATTAAAAGATGCTAAAGGTCTAAAGACCGTTATTAATAGAATGAGTGAAGCTTTTGCTGGAGAAAAAATTGATACTGTAGTAGGTATTGAAGCCCGTGGGTTTATTTTTGCTCCAGCCTTGGCCTATCATATAGGAGCAGGTTTTGTCCCTGTCCGTAAACCAAGAAAGTTGCCAGCTTCAACAGAATCAATAAGCTATGAACTTGAATATGGCACAGATACGCTAGAAATTCATCGCGATGCAGTAGGTCAGGGTCATCGAGTATTAATTGCTGATGATCTATTAGCAACAGGTGGAACAGCCAAAGCTGTAGTTGATCTAGTAGAAAAACTTGGTGGTCAGGTAGCAGGACTTAGTTTTGTAATTGAGCTAGATTTTCTGCAAGGACGTAACCGTTTTAAGGGTCATAATGTTTACTCTTTACTACAATATCAATCTTAAAACTTGTTTAATCCAAGCAAGTTTTGTTACCATACTAATCTATTAAGAAAGTATGTTCTGCTCTCGTAGCTCAAATGGATAGAGCAACGCGCTCCTAAGGCGTAGGTTGCGCGTTCAAGTCGCGCCGAGGGCACTTCCCTTTTACCAATTGGTTAAAATAAACAAAAATTTTTGTTTAGATTAGGTTTTTCTCTGGAGGTTTGTTTGGAA
>JAHFUF010000192.1 GCA_023265235.1 Blastocatellia bacterium | reverse complement strand
ATTGAAGCCCTAAAGAAAGGGCAAAGTGTTCAAATAAAACCACGCGGCCATTCTATGAAAGGAAAAGTTGCTGATGGTAGTTTAGTAACTCTCACTCCTTGCCAAATAGAAAAGCTTCAAGTAAATGATATTGTGTTAGTAAGGGTAAAAGGAAAAGATTATCTCCACCTAATAAAAGCCATTAACCAAGGCCGGTTTTTAATTGGTAATAATGTAGGTGGGGTTAATGGTTGGGTAGGGCATAACTGTATCTATGGGATTGCAACCGAAATCAATTCTATACTTTGAATAGTAGTAATTTGTAATTTTCAACATTTGCTTATGAACATAATATAAGAAAGGCTACTATATATAAATGTCAAGCCCTAGAGAAATGCTCAGACAAGCTCTTGAAGAAATGAAATTATTCAATACGGCAAAAGAGATGGCAGATTGCTTTGAAAGATGGGCTAACAAAATAAAACAAACTTTTCCAGGCTGGAATAGTGTTAGAGATAGAACATCAGATGGTGGATACGTATTTATAGGAAGGACTTTAGGCCAAGTACTAGTTGTTACTATAGACTGCAAAATATACAAAGGTAGTGATCCTGAATTAATTACTAGAATAAAATCTGTTAATCCTTTAATCTTTGAAGTAAATTATAATAAGCTAACTAGAATATTTTGAGTGTGTAATTTATGAACGAAACAAATGATTTATTTATAGGCTGGGATGCTGCTATGCAAGTATTAACGCATAGTAATAAATTAGGTATTAAGGGTGATTTACTCTATAGCATACATTTCTCTGTACTACAGCAACTTTCAGCTAGAAATATACCTATATTTCCATTTGATTATGAGAATTTCATTAAAGCAATGAAAAACTTTTGCTTCAGAGATTCAGAGCTAAAAAAAATATATACAGCTTCCTGTTTAGTTTCTGTTAACGGTGAGGGAATGCTTGCAGATGTATCGACAAAAATAGCAATAAACATGGAGAGAAGGCTTACAGATGTACCAACAAAAATAGCAATAAGCAGGTTAGAGATGAGAGCTAATCTTGCTGAAGATATTGGACTACTCTTAAGAAGTAAGGAAGCCTTAGCTATTATCAAAGACACTTTTAAGCAAGATTATACAATTACTAAGGTGTTAGTTTCTGCTCTAAATGAACTAATAGACTATGTTGAAGATGTTTATTCTAAAGAAAGTAACCCTTTAGATTGTTTGTTTATTACTCAAGTTTTAAGAGAATGGGCTAAGGATAAAGATTTTATTCAAGGTGTGTTTAATGGTGTGGACTATAGTTGGTTCCCTGATGAAGACAGAGAGATCGCTTCTTCTAAAGAACTATTAGCTAGATAAAATGTTAATATGGGATTGCAACCAAAATCCAAGCTAAATAACATTGTTTTACTACAAACAGTGGAAACACAAATTATAGACTCAGTTGTTAACCATATTGAGCCGCTTTTTAATGCTTATTGTAAGATAGAAAAATTTAACCTAGATCTGGCTTTTGCCTATCATCAAACACGTAGGCAATATAACTCGACTGCTATTTTGGCTTACCTAAAACCAATTACAGCTAAAAACGCTTATTCCTTGGCAATAGTTAATCAAGATCTTTACACAAATAACGTTACTTTTGTTTTTGGCGAAGCAGAAGTAGGAGGAAGAGTAGGAATAGTTTCTCTTGCACGGTTAAACACAAAGGCCAAAGGTGATTTATCTCTACTTGCGTGCAAAGAAGTTACTCATGAACTAGGACACATTTTTGGACTAAGACATTGTGACAATAACCGTTGTGTAATGAATTTTTCAGCAAACTTAGCTGAAGTAGAAAGAAAATCCAATAAATTTTGTCCAGACTGTGCTCATTCATTGGCTTACTTGACATTTGTTAACCTCTAGGATCTGAAGAGCTTAGAGACTTACAAATGCTAGATTTTTTGTACCTACAGTTTGCTTAAACTTGATGCAGTAATCTAATAAAATTTTATCCCATAACTAATTGCCAAAAATACTCAACTTAATTTTGTACTAATGCTAAAATAACAAACCATTTTGTGTAGTTTATAACCCAAAGCGTACAGGAGAATAAAAGTCTTGCAGGGCAAATTGATATTTAAGGCCATTGGTATAGTGGCATTTTTCTGGTTGTTTGCTTCTTATGTCTTGGCTTTTCAACCAGATAAAACAATGATTGATTACACTATAGGTTGGCAACAAGCTAACTCTCACCTTTTTGAAATTACTATCCAAACAGCTAGTCAAGGCTCAGACACTCTAGATTTTGCTTTGCCTAACTGGCGACCTGGACGATATTTAATCCAAAACTATGCTCGTAATATCCAAGAATTTAGTGCTAGTGATGATAAAGGGCAAACACTTGATTGGGAAAAAGTAGACAAATCTACTTGGCGGATCCAGACAAATAAAGCAGTTATTGTTAAAATATACTATAAATGCTACGCAAACATTCTAGATGCAGGATCTAGTTTACTTGATGATAAAGAAGCTTATTTTAATGGTACTAATATATTTATGTACCTAGTAAACAAGCGTTTAGAACAATGTCGTTTGACTATTCGCACTCCTGAAAACTGGTTAATTGCTACAGCATTAAAAAAAGATAGTGCTAATACATTTCTGGCTAATAGCTATGATGAATTGGTGGACTCGCCTGTTATTGCTAGCCCTAGCCTGAAAACAGATGAGTTTACATATGCTAATACTACTTATCATATTGCATTTCAAGGTCAACTTGATTACGATATAAAAACTACTGCTGAGCAATTAAGGAAAATTGTTGAACAACAAGTTAAAATATTTGGTGGTACTGCTCCTTTTGCTCATTACTGGTTTTTATATCATATAATGCCTAATACTCCTTGGCATGGTGTAGAGCACTCCTATTCAACTTCTATTACTATGCCTGCTAATGCTTTTGCTTCAGAACGTGGTCGCCAAAGCTTTTATTCTGTTTCCTCTCATGAGCTTTTTCATGCTTGGAATGTTAAACGAATAATGCCTTCTGTTTTTCTCACCCCAGACTACAGCCGAGAAGCCTACACTCGTTTGCTTTGGTTTTTTGAGGGCGTAACTAGTTATTATGGAGAACTTAGCTTAAAACGTGCTGAAATTATAGACGAGCGAACTTATTTAGCAGGAATAGAAAAAAATATTGTTGAATTACAATTTGCTCCTGGTCGCCTAATTACTAGTGTAGAAGACGCTAGTTTTAATGATTGGCTCCAGCCTGATGACAAGGAAAACTCTAGGATTTCTTTTTATAATAAAGGAGAGGTTTTAGGGTTACTTTTAGATCTAGAAATTCGTCGTCGTACAGATAATACCAAGTCCTTAGACGATATAATGCGCTATCTTTATCAAACCTACGCGCTACAAAATCAAGGTGTACCAGAAAATGGTATTTTAACAGCAATAGAAGCAGTTTCTGGTAATAATTTTCAAAAGTTTTTTGCGCAATTTGTTTCAGGTTGCGAGGAACTTCCCTATGACCAAAGTTTAAGCTCCATTGGTCTAACATTAGAGTTAGGAGTTGATAAAAGTAAACCAGAAGCTTATTTAGGTATTAGACTAAGCCCTGATGAACGTGGCACTATCTTAAATGTCACTCCTAGTTCTCCAGCAATGCTTGGCGGGTTAAGTAAGGGTGATGTATTAATAGCAATTAATAATGCTCAGGTTAATTTGGCTAATCTGTCAGAGTTGCTTATGGAATATCGCCCAGGCGACAAGATTACCCTAACAGTATTTCGCACAAGACAACTGCATAACTTTGAAGTAACCTTAACAAATTCAGGCAATATTAATTACCAATTAAAATCTCTGGCAAATAAGTCTGAAACACAACAACGCATTTTTACTAGTTGGCTTGCTAGTCTAAAATAAATGCAACCTTTTTCTATTTGTTTAGTCTCTATATGCTAGAGAAGTTTTATGGAACTTAATTTTTAGGAGATATATTTTCAATGATTAAAGGTTTTATTTTCAGCAAATTAGCTACTACAATTATTTGCTCTGTTTTAATATCAGGTGTTTCTATATCAACTTTCGCTCAACAAAATAATAATGCGACTAAGCCTCAAACTACTGAAAAACAAGTAGAAAAACCCAAAACCCCTTTAGGTAGATTACTAGATGAACAACCTACTACTTATACAGCTAAACAAACCTACAAACAAACTGCTGGCTATACAAATACTATTACCTATTCACAAAAAGGGAGTTGGCAACGTATCGACACTGAGCAAAATGGTATAGATATGGTAGTAATTTCTCGTCCAGATAAAGAGAAAAAGTATATGGTTGTGCCTTCTCAACAAGGTTATAGTGAGCTTTTTGGAAGTTCTGCACTATTTCTTAGGGTAGATCCTTTTTACTTACAACAAGCTCGCACGCTTGCACCTAGAAATATAAAGATTGAGGATCTTGGTTCAGAATCTATGGTTGGATATGCCTGTGCTAAATACCGTATTAGTTTTGATGAAGCCAATAACGTTAAAACTATCACTATTTGGAAGGCAAAGGATTTACAAGGCTTGATTGTGCGACAAGATATGCAATTTCTAAATTTTAATGATAGTGTTCAACTAACAGATATTAATTTGAATGTAAATGAGTCTCTTTTTGAATTGCCAAAAGGACTAAAACAATACAATACTACTCAAGAAATGTTTCAGAAAAAACCAACAAAAGATCCTTATAATCAAACCGTGCCCGTACCTAATAAATAAACCTATTATGACATCAGAAAAACAACATGAGCAAAAAGTACTAAATAAAAGCAAGTCAGTAGAAAAGCAAATTTTGGATAACCCTAATAGCCCTAGTCGACAAAAAGAATTAGCACAATTCTTAAAAGGTCTTGGGACACCGCCAGTTACAGATTTTGTTCCTGATGATTTCCAATTAGAAGCAACCAGGTTAGTTACTAAAGGGGGTTGTGATGTACTAGTAGCAGCCCCTACAGGTTCAGGTAAGACTTGGATTGCAACTGAATCAATAAAACATATACTCTCCCAAGGTAATCGTGCTTGGTATACTTCCCCGCTTAAAGCTTTGTCTAATGATAAATTTCGAGAGTTTTCAAAGTTATTTGGAGAAGATCAAGTTGGTATTTTAACTGGTGATAGAAAAATCAACCCTCATGCACGGCTAATTGTTGCAACAACAGAGATTTATAGAAATTCTCTTTATGATGCAATGAACTCTTTAGAAATAATGAACACAGGATTGGTAGTTTTTGATGAAGTTCATTATTTAGCAGATAGAGACCGTGGTGTAGTCTGGGAAGAAGCCCTAATTTATTCACCCACAACAATACGTGCCCTAATGCTTTCTGCCACTGTAGGAAATGCAGCAGAACTAGCCGATTGGGTAGCGTGGGCGCGTGGGACTGAGTGTAAATTAGTTTTTCATCCTACTCGCCCTGTTCCTATGCGTGCAGGGTTTGTTGACACTGATGGACATCTTTTCCCATTAACAACTTCAGCGCATCAACTACATCCTGATATTGCTGCCCTATATGAAGCAAAACACCCCTTGTCAGAAGAACGACATAGACGCAAACCTACACGACAAGCTTTTAAGTTTAGAAATCGCTAATTTAACCTTTATTACCATAGGAGAATATATTGGGCAAAAGTCTTGTTTCTGCACCTCGTTACCAGGATCTAGTTAGTACATTAGAAAATTATGATTTATTACCTGCAATTATTTTTATTAGTAGTAGACGAGGTTGTGACGAAGCATCTGACTCTATTCGAGGCAATGTTTTAGCTGATTTACCTAAACCTCAACGAGAGCTTATCTTAGCTGTTATTCAAGAGTTTACCCCTGAAGATCAACAATTTGTCTCACAACACAAATTTTTTCATTCACTACTCTATAAAGGAGTTGCCCCACATCATGCAGGCCATTTACCAGCGTGGAAACATTGTGTTGAAAGACTAATGTCTAAAGGCTTGTTAAGAGCAGTGTTTTCTACTACTACACTTGCGGCTGGAATTGATATGCCCGCTAGATCTGTAGTAATTACAGCCTCTAGTTTACGATCAGATGAAGGTCATAGAGACTTAAAAGCCTTTGAGTTGGCGCAAATGACAGGCCGTTGTGGTCGACGCGGTAAAGATAATGTTGGTTTTGCTATTTTTATCCCTGGCCCTTTTCAAGATATTAATCTTATCCTTGATTTACTAGTAAAAGATCCTGAACCAATTGAAAGTCAATTTGCACCAAATTACACAATGGTGTTAAATCTTTTACAACAACATAGCCCAGAAACCGCTAGAGCCTTACTAGAACGTAGTTTTAGCCAATATCAAAGAATAAAGAAAATTGCTGATATTCGCCCACGATTAGATAGAACATTAGAAAAAATAAACAAAGATAAACACGATCGACCCTGTTTAGATCGTATTGCTACTCGCGAACAGTTTGATAACCTCCAACAACAAGCCTTCAAGGAACGTAAAGCTATCAGAGCGCTAAAACGCAAAATTAAACATGCTTTAGTAGCTGAAGTAGAAACTGATGACGCTGAATTATTAGGAAAAGCAGAAGAAAAGCTAGAACAAATTCTGCCACAAATTAAAGATTTGCCCTGTTTAACCTGCGTACAAATAAACATCTGTGATAGTCGCGTTACTGTCCTGCAACAACAAGCGCAACGTGCTCAGGAATTAGAAAAAAGCCTCTACAACTTAGAGCATGGTATATGGGAACATTTTGAAGAATGTGCTCGCCTTTTACAAAGCTTTGACTATCTAAATGAAAATTGGCAACCTACTTTTGATGGTATCTGGGCAGCTAACTTGCGTGTAGAAAACACCTTGTTTATGGCCGAGTTAGTAAGAGCTAACTATTTTGCTACATCAGATCCAAGAGAACTGGCCGCCCTAGTTGGCGCGCTTGCCGCAGGCGATCGTCAAATAGAAGTAGAATATCAAGAAGGAGAAGAATCTTTCTTCTTACCTTTTAAGAATGCTGTTAAAATTGCTCGTACAATTTCTAAACTCCAAGATCATGCTGGTCTTTATTTTCCAATTATTTTAGATGGTGATGCAGGAAGATTGCTCTGGCGTTGGGCAGATAACAACGTTAATTGGGAAGACCTTTTCCAAGAAGTTTATGCTGATGATGGCGATGTAGTACGCTTAATTTTACGTACTGCTGATTTGTTAAGACAGCTAACTGCTTTGTATGAAGCTTTCCCTCAGTTATCAGACACTGCTTCTAAAGCAATAAACTTAATTCGTCGTCCACCAATTGACGATTAGTATTTATGGATAAAGGGTAATTGATTATGAAAAAAGAAGTTTTAGCAGCAGTGTCAGATATGATTTTTGCAGCTAAAATTAATGGTGCTGCTGCTCAAGCGGGCGTTAGTGTAACATTTGTCAAATCTCTTGAAAAATTGATAGAAAGAGCAACTAACCTTACTCCTAAATTAATCATTTTAGATCTAAACAACCCTCGTTTTGATCCAATAGCTGCGATTAAAGAGTTAAAATCAAACCAAGCCTTATGTGCTATTCCAATAGTAGGCTTTCTTAGTCATATGCAAATAGAATTGCGTCGTCAAGCCCAAGAAATAGGCTGTGATGTAACTATGCCTCGTTCCCAGTTTAATACCAACTTGGTTAACATTTTATCTGAAGCGTAGGCATTATCCAGCAATTGATTCAATTGCTCCTACTACCTCTGGTGGAAGCGATAGCTTTAAGCTGTCTAAGTCTTGCTTCATATGTTCAGGGTCAGTAGTGCCGGTTAGTGGCAATATACCTATTTCACGCGCAAAACAAAACACCACTTGAGATGGAGTTGCTTGAAGCTGAGTAGCAATTCTAGTAACTGAAGGATGGCGTAACACTTCTACATTAGCTGTCAAAAGTGAAAACCCTTGATAAACAATTCCATGTTCTTGGCAAAACAATCTAACTGCGCGATCCCAACCAAAACGGGCGTAACAGCGATTTTGTACAAATGCAGGGATTTCAGAATGTACGGTAACCATTTGTTCTAGATGCTCTAGCGAAACATTACTTACACCTAGTAGACGAGTGCGACCTGTATCGCGCTCCTTCCTCATTGCCTCCCAGACCTCAGCATCTGCATCTGTCCAGTTATAGCCTGAAGAAGGGCCATGTAACACGTAGCTATCAACATAATCTGTATCTAGGTGTTCTAGCGAACTAGCCAATGATTGAGCAACTT
>JAHFUF010000824.1 GCA_023265235.1 Blastocatellia bacterium | reverse complement strand
CAGTTCGCCCTTAGATTAATTAACAAAGTAAATTCCAAGTATATTAAATTAAACCAGTTCTAATTGGTTAAAGAAGTAAGCAATTTCAATTGCAGCATTTTCTTTGGAGTCTGAACCATGTGTGGCATTACGCTCAATGTCTGTACCAAAATCACCACGCAATGTGCCTGGAGCAGCTTCTTTAGAGTTCGTTGGGCCCATTAATGCACGCCATTCAGGGACAGCATTTTCTTTTTCTAAAGCCATTACTACTACAGGGCCACTAATCATAAATTCTACTAGGCTACGAAAGAAAGGACGCTCGCTGTGAACAGCATAAAAGCCTTCAGCTTGTTTTTCAGAAAGGTGAAGTAGTTTTAGACCACGGATCTTAAAACCAGTATCTAAAATGCGTTGAATGATTTTACCAGAATTATTTGCGGCTACTGCATCTGGTTTAATAATGCCAAAAGTTAAATCCCTCATAAAGAGTCTCCTTGGGTTTATACGTAAACTATATTTTATAAACTATTGATTTTACAGAACAAACAGTCTTTTGTTACCTCTACAAATCTTACTTACTATTTTTGTAAAGCAGCTTGTACTGTAATACCTATATCAGCAGGGCTACTAACTACATGAATACCTGCTTCAGTCATCATTTTCATTTTTTCTGCCGCAGTGCCTTTGCCGCCAGAAATAATTGCTCCAGCATGTCCCATTCTTCGTCCTGGAGGAGCAGTTTGGCCAGCAATGAACCCAATAACAGGTTTAGTCATTTTTTCTTTAACAAAGATAGCCGCAGTTTCTTCTGCACTGCCACCAATTTCACCTATCATTATTACTGCATCCGTTTCTGAATCAGCTTGGAACATTTCTAGTAAATCTACATAAAGAGTACCAATAATCGGATCGCCACCAATACCTACACAGGTTGATTGTCCTAAGCCTAGGTTTGTTAATTGATGAACTGCCTCATAGGTAAGAGTGCCACTACGAGAAATTACACCAATGCGACCTTCTTTGTGGATATGGCCAGGCATAATACCAATTTTGCATTTGCCAGGAGAAATCACCCCAGGGCAATTAGGCCCAATCAAGCGACTACCATGAGAATTAACATAATGAAAAGCCTTAATCATATCCACAGTAGGGATACCTTCAGTAATACATACAATTAGTGATACTCCTGCATCAGTGGCTTCCATAATAGCATCGGCTGCAAATGGGGGAGGGACATAAATTACACTAGCATTTGCCCCAGTGTTTTTAACAGCATCAGCAACAGTGTTAAAAATAGGGGTTGCTTCTTCGTGTAAAGTGCCACCTTTTCCAGGAGTAACGCCAGCAACAATGTTTGTACCATAAGCTTTCATTTGTTGGGTGTGGAAAGTTCCTTCTTTTCCAGTAATACCTTGAACTAGCAGACGAGTAGATTTATCTACTAAGATACTCACAGTTTTGCCTCCAATTTATTAGGGTGATCAAGTGGTTCGCAGATTTAAGATGTAGGCTGCGACAAAGAGCGTAAAATATCATAGATTTTACCTGTTTTGCTAGGCTAAGCACCGAAGATATTAAATACTCACTAGGGAGGGTTGCTAGCATCTTTTATTTTGCATAAAAAATAAATAAACAATTAGTGTTTTTTTGCTAAAACAGGGTAAATTTTTCTTGCTACGAGATAATGATTTTGCTACCCTACCAAACTTCATAGACAAAAACTCAGTTAACTAAGTGCTAATTATAGGTGTTATCCCTATTACAACCACAATTAATATATTAGTCCTAAGCGTAGCAGTTACGCATAAAGGCTATCTCAGTTATTTTAGGAGGAAGCTATGAGTAAGCGTAATGATCTAGATTTTCTTTTAATGCCACCTAGGAATATGGAAACTGAGCGTCAAGCTGCTCGGCGTGAGGCTTTTCAAGAAATGGCACAAGTGTTACAAAACAAACAGCCTTGTAGCTCTAACCAATTGATAGAATCAACTCAGCATATTACAACAAAGGTTAAAAGTAAGAGTACAGTCTGCTAAGATTTTTCCTACTTAGAAAAACCTTGGTGTTTTAATCAAAGAAGCGTCGGAAATAATCTTGTTGAGCTAGAATACGGAAGGAATAGTTTTTATCTGTGGTAAAGAAGTCTATGTCTTTACCTACTACTAGTGCTTCTTCCACTAAGTCTACGCCACAATCGTAAGCAGCAATACCTGCGGCTGATTTACCTCGAAAATAATCTATGTTTTTGCGTAGTATTGAGACCCCAAAATCAATGTTAGTCGCGGGGTTTAGCCCGCTTTCATTAGCGTCTAGCCATTGTTTATAGTGTTGATCATCAATTTGCATCAAGCCATGACCATGACCATTTTTACCAATAAGGTTTTTACCAGCACTTTCACACCAAATTACAGAAGCAATTAGAGAAGCATCAAGCCTATATTTATCTGCTGCACTATAAATATGATCTGCCCATTCATCAAAAGGCTCTGGTGGATTGAGTTTTTTTCTAGATTGTGGACGATCATCATCGATCTCAAATTCCATTTCACGATTAACAAAAACGCCAAACCCTGGAATTGAAGGCTCAGTATGCTTAATTTCTGGCCTTCCA